>NZ_CP065425.1:1536458-1843750 GCF_016772275.1 Heyndrickxia vini
TTGCGAAATTCTAATCGCATTGAACATTAGTGACAGCTAGTTTTGTAAATTGTATAATAGGAAAGGTTGAAGGGGTGGAAATATGTTAAAGTCAAAGACCCGTTGGATTGTACAGAAAACAGATGAAAATGCAATAGAACATCTCGTAAAAGAGTTAAACATTACTCCGCTAGTAGCCGCATTATTGGTTAATCGTGGAATGACTGAAATAGAAGAAGCCCGTAACTTTATATTCAGTGAAGGGGAGGATTTTCATGATCCTTTTCTCCTTCATAGTATGGAAAAAGCAGTTAAAAGAATTCGCCAAGCAATTGATGAAGGCGAACAAATTTTGGTATATGGCGATTATGACGCAGATGGTGTGACAAGTACTTCTGTTATGATAACTGTGTTGCGTGATTTAGGTGCGAATGTTGATTTTTATATACCAAACCGATTTACGGAAGGCTACGGTCCAAATGAAGAAGCATTTCGCTGGGCTTCATCGATTGGAATTAAGCTTATTATAACGGTCGATACTGGAATAGCAGCTATACATGAGGCAAACATTGCAGAAGAACTAGGTATAGACTTAATCATTACGGATCATCATGAACCAGGTCCAATCTTGCCAGGTGCCTTGGCAATCGTTCATCCGAATCACCCCGAAAGCATCTATCCATTTAAAGAACTAGCTGGTGTCGGTGTGGCGTTTAAAGTTGCACATGCACTATATGGACGTGTTCCGGAACATTTGGTAGATTTGGCTTCAATAGGAACAATCGCAGATTTAGTTCCTTTGCGGGGAGAAAACCGGTTGATCGTTAAACATGGTCTAAAAAAATTAGCCGTAACTGAGCGGCCGGGATTACAGGCATTATTTGAAATTACCAAAACAAAGCAATCAGATATAAATGAGGAAACAATCGGATTCGTCATCGGTCCACGCTTAAATGCTGCAGGTAGATTGGATAGTGCTGATCCTGCTGTAGAATTACTTTTGAGTAATGAGCAACAAGAAGCATTAAATATTGCAAAAGAAATTGATGAAATGAATAAAGAACGCCAGGCTATCGTCAATGAAATAACGAATGAAGCGATAGAAATGGTTGAAAATGACCCTGATTTAAAAGATAGTCATGTATTAGTAATCGGTAAAGAGGGCTGGAATGCAGGGGTTATCGGAATTGTTGCATCCCGATTAGTTGATAAGTTTTATCGTCCAACTATCGTATTGAGTTATGATCGAACCACGAATTTGGCAAAGGGGTCCGCACGCAGTATTGCAGGATTTGATTTGTTTAGAAATTTATCTACCTGTCGCGATATTTTACCCCACTTTGGTGGGCACACGATGGCAGCTGGAATGACGTTAAATATAGATGATGTTGGTGATTTGCGTTTGCGTTTAAACGAGTTAGCACGTGAAATCCTAACGAAGGAGGACTTTGTACCTTTAACTGCAATTGATGCTGTTATTCCGTTAGAAGATATTCATCTTGAATCGATTCAACAACTACGATTGCTTGAACCATATGGGATGGCAAATCCTAAGCCGAAAGTATTAGTTGAGAATGTGTCAATCCAGCAAATTCGCCAAATTGGTGCAGATCATAAACATTTAAAAGTTATTCTTGAAAAGTCAGGTATCCAATTGGATGGAGTTGGATTTGGGTTAGGCAATTATGTGCAAGATATTTCTCCACTAGCTACCGTTTCCGTAATAGGTGAATTAGCCATCAATGAATGGAATAATAATCGAAAACCGCAAATCTTTTTAAAAGATATACAAATAAACGAGTGGCAACTTTTCGATGTTCGCGGGAATAGACCATTGAAAAAATGGATTAAAGATGTTCCAGATACAAATAGCTTCTTTATTGTTTTTAATGAAGAAACAATAAGCAAAATTCCTAATGACGAAATAAATGGTAAGGTAATTCATTTGACCGATTTAGATGAGGCAGGAATGGATGATATGAGTGGTGGAAACATCGTCTTACTTGATTTCCCACCTAATAAAGAAAAAATAGAAGCATTAATTAAAAAATATAATCCATCCAGAATTTATACCTATTTCTACCAAAGGCAAAACCACTTTTTTAGTACGATTCCGACTCGAGATCATTTTAAATGGTTCTATGCTTTTTTGAGGAAGCGTGGGCCATTTAATGTCCAAAAGTTTGGGAAAGAATTAGCGGCGCATCGTGGTTGGTCGTTAGAAACAATTGATTTTATGTCAAAGGTGTTTTTTGAATTAGATTTTGTTACAATAAAGAATGGGCTTATTTCACTAAATCCCACTACATCGAAAAGGGACTTATTGGAATCTACAACCTATCAAGAAAAGTTAGAAAAAATTAAGTTGGAAAATGAATTGTTATTTTCATCCTATCAAGACCTAAAATCATGGTTCGATGAAAGAATGACGTGTTCTGAGAAGCTTGAGGAGGAAACAAAGCAATGGACTTAAAACAATATGTTACTATTGTTCCGGATTGGCCAAAAGAAGGCATTGTATTTAAAGATATAACCACTTTAATGGATAATGGACAAGCATACAAATACGCGACAGACCAAATAGTGGAATATGCAAAAGAAAGAGAGATAGACCTTGTAGTAGGACCTGAAGCAAGAGGTTTTATTATTGGCTGTCCCGTTGCTTATGCACTTGAGGTTGGATTTGCACCTGTAAGGAAACCTGGAAAACTCCCTCGTGAAACAATCCAAGTGGAGTATGGTTTAGAGTATGGCAAGGATTCTTTAACAATTCATAAGGATGCCATTAAACCTGGTCAACGTGTTTTGATTACTGATGATTTACTTGCCACTGGCGGTACAATTGAAGCGACGATTAAATTAGTTGAGGAGCTCGGAGGGGTTGTTGCGGGTATCGCATTCCTAATTGAACTTTCATATCTTGATGGTAGACAAAAACTTGAAGGTTATGATGTTTTGACATTAATGAAATACTAATTTTTTTAGTTAGGAAGCACTCTTTGTGAGTGCTTTTTATCATATTAATTAGAATAAAAGACAATAATTGTTAGTTAATCGACAATAATTTGTTATTTTCGAGAAAAATCTATCACAACTACTTTACTTTATTCATTTTTTTTTCAATAATAGTAATTATAATCATTTTAAAAATGGACTTATTATTTATTCCATTCATACTAATTTTACACTACTAATTCAAAGGTGATTTTATATATGGCGAAGGATCAAATATTATCCGCCGAACAAGTGATTGAAAGAACAACTGAATATCTAAATGAGGAACATGTTTCATTAGTCCGAAAAGCTTTTGAATTTGCTGAACAAGCACATAAAGAGCAGTTTCGAAAATCGGGTGAGCCGTATATTATTCATCCTGTGCAAGTAGCAGGAATTTTAGCCGATTTAGAAATGGATCCTTCTACTGTTGCTGCGGGTTTTTTGCATGATGTCGTTGAAGATACTGATGTGACATTAGATGAGCTTAGTGAAGTATTTAATGAAGAAGTAGCGATGCTTGTTGATGGTGTGACAAAGCTTGGTAAAATTAAGTATAAATCACATGAAGAACAGCAAGCAGAAAACCATCGGAAAATGTTTGTTGCTATGGCACAAGACATTCGTGTAATCTTGATCAAGCTTGCTGACCGTCTTCATAATATGAGAACCCTAAAACATTTACCTATTGAAAAACAACGCAGAATTGCGAACGAAACACTTGAAATCTTTGCACCTCTTGCACATCGACTTGGGATATCGAAGATCAAATGGGAACTAGAAGATACTGCATTGCGTTATTTAAATCCGCAGCAATATTATCGAATTGTAAATTTGATGAAGAGAAAGCGTGCTGAACGTGAGCAATATTTGGATGACGTCATTGAGGAAGTAAATGAAAGACTTGAAGATGTATCGATTAAAGCCGAGATTTCAGGTCGTCCGAAACATATTTACTCCATTTACCGAAAAATGGTTCTTCAGCATAAACAATTTAATGAAATTTATGATTTATTAGCTGTGCGAATTATTGTAAACAGCATAAAGGATTGTTATGCGGTATTAGGAATAATTCATACGTGTTGGAAGCCGATGCCTGGAAGATTTAAAGATTATATTGCGATGCCTAAGCCAAATATGTATCAATCCCTTCATACTACTGTAATTGGTCCGAAAGGTGATCCTTTAGAAGTACAAATTCGGACCATCGAGATGCATAGAATTTCCGAATACGGGGTTGCTGCCCACTGGGCCTATAAAGAAGGGAAAACGGTCAATAGCCAAACTTCTTTTGAAAAAAAATTATCCTGGTTTAGAGAAATATTGGAATTTCAAAATGAATCGGAAAACGCCGAAGAATTTATGGAATCGTTAAAGATAGATTTGTTTTCTGATATGGTATATGTTTTTACTCCAAAAGGTGATGTTATTGAGTTGGCATCAGGATCCGTTCCAATTGATTTTGCTTATCGGGTCCATTCGGAAATTGGCAATAAAACAATTGGTGCGAAAGTAAACGGGAAAATGGTTACCCTTGATTATAAATTAAAGACTGGCGATATTATTGAAATTTTAACCTCTAAGCATTCTTATGGTCCTAGTCAAGATTGGGTTAAGATGGCTCAAACATCTCAAGCGAAAAATAAAATTCGCCAATTTTTTAAACGTCAGCGAAAAGAAGAAAATATTATTAAAGGCAGAGAACTAGTAGAAAAAGAAATAAAAAATATGGATTTTGAGTTAAAAGAAATCCTTACTAGTGAAAATATTAAACGAGTTGCTGAAAAGTTTAATTTTATGAATGAAGAAGATATGTATGCTGCCGTTGGATATAACGGAATCACTGCGTTACAAATCGCCAACCGTTTAACGGAAAAATTAAGACGAAAACGTGACCAAGAAGAAGCGGTGAATGAAATCGTTTCTGAAATGAAAACACCTACAAAGCCAAAGAAACGGGATACTGGTGTAACGGTTAAAGGGATTGATAATTTACTCATTCGTTTATCCAGATGCTGTAATCCGGTGCCGGGTGATGAAATTGTCGGTTTTATTACAAAAGGACGTGGCGTTAGTGTTCATCGAACAGATTGTCCGAATGTTACTTCCGAGGATTTACAAAATCGATTAATTGCAGTTGAATGGGAAACAGATGCTACTAACAGTAAAGAATACAATGTTGAAATTGAAATATCGGGTTATGACCGTCGCGGTTTATTAAACGAAGTGCTTCAAACCGTTAATGAAACTAAGACAAATATTACAGCTGTTAGTGGACGGTCAGATAGAAATAAAATGGCAACGATTCTAATGTCCATTTCTATACAAAATATTAGCCATCTTCATAAAGTTGTTGACCGAATTAAACAAATTCCTGATATTTATGCTGTGCGACGGATAACGAGTTAAAGGGGATTATGTAGTAATGAGAGTCGTTTTACAAAGAAGTAAACAAGCAAACGTCAAAGTTGACGGTGAAATTGTCGGAGAGATTACAAACGGTTTTGTATTGCTTGTAGGAATTACCCATAATGATACAGAAGCCGATGTTAAATATCTTGCGGATAAAATCGTTAATTTGCGCGTCTTTGAAGATGAGAATGAAAAGATGAACTTTTCATTACTTGATGTAGGCGGGCAAATCCTATCAGTTTCACAGTTCACGTTATATGGTGATTGTAGAAAAGGGAGACGCCCCAATTTTATGGATGCAGCGAAACCTGAAAAGGCAGAAATTTTATACAATCTTTTTAATCATATGCTAAGAGACAAAGGTGTTTTTGTTGCTACAGGGCAATTTGGCGCAATGATGGATGTGTCTCTTATAAATGACGGACCGGTAACTTTAATTGTGGAAAGTTAAAGAGAGAGCAAGTAGTATTATTCCTTATGAAGAAATAATACTATAATGCTCTCTCTTTTATTTAAGCTGTTTATCAAAAGATTGTTAAAATTAAAGAATAATTAATATTGAAACGCAGAGTGTATTGGAGCGGAAGGGTCGAGACTCCTGCGGGATCAGAGGGACAGGTGAGACCCCTCAGACGCGAAGCATCGAGGAGGCTAACCGCCCGCCCCGCGGAAAGCGAGCACCCTGGAGCGGAAATACGCTTCGAACTAAAGTTTGCGAAAACAGCCCTTATCTAAAATATTCTTCTAATCCATTATAAATTCCAGTTGTAATCGATTCCTGGTAATCCTGACTATTGATTGCTATTTCTTGTAAAGGATTACTTAAATATCCTAGCTCTAAAAGTACGGCAGGCTGAGTATTTTCACGAATAACATGGAAGTTTCCAAACCGAGTGCCACGGTCATATATATTCGTTTCATTGGAAATGCCGCGATTAATCTTTTGGGCTAGTATTTTTTGCACCGAATGATAATAATAGCTCGTATGTCCGGTAATACTTTGATCATCAATACTATCGTAATGAAGACTGATAAATGCATCCGCATGATTGATTTTGGAAACACTTACCCTTGAAGGCAGCGATACGTATCGGTCATCATCTCTAGTTAAAAATACATTAGCCCCAGCATTTCTTAGTTTATCAGCTAAAATTTGAGCTGTTCTTAATGTTATATTTTTTTCAAGTGTGTTGGTGATTCCAATCGTGCCTGAATCCCTTCCACCATGTCCCGGATCAATGACGATTGTTTTCCCTTTTAATCCTTTTGAAATCACCTTACTAGATTTGGTCCGATTCATTTTTACGGTAGATGAAACGACCCATGAAGCTACATAAGCAGTATTTCCCTCGTGAAGTTTAATTTTATACCAATCATTTACCTTTTCGATGACAGAAAAAGTTTCCCCACTATTTGCTATTTCAACAATACTAGACTCAATCGAAGGTTGACTACGTAAATTTGTTCCATTGTTTGAAATAGTAATCATTTCCCCGTTACTTGAAACCGAACTTTTGTGAGTCAATTGAATATATTTATTACTTACCCAGCCCGTAGTACCTTTCAGTGAGATTTTAAACCATTCATTATTTGTTTCAAAAATTTGGACATGCTCACCCTTCTGGAGCTTTTGAATAATAGTACCTGATAGTTCAGGAGAGGTACGCACGTTTAAATCGTTAACAGTTACGATTCCTGCTGTGTTTTTTAATTGACTATTAACGGATACTAGCCAACTAGCCACCCACCCTTTTTTTTCATTAGACAGCTGCACCTCACACCAATCATTCTTCGTTTGTAACAGTGTAAAGCGATCTCCTGCTTTTCCTTTTTGTAATACCGGATAAGAAAGGCCGGGACCACTCCGTATGTTTAAAATATCGGCATTTACTGTTATTTGTTGTGAATCGGCGTATGCCTTCGGTTTGGAAGTTATAATTGCCCCTAGTAGAAAAAAAACGATTAACACGAAAAAGCATTTCTTCAATTGTTTTATACACCACCTTTTGAAACTCTTTGTAGGTAAACTTATGTCCTTTTCTTATTTCTCGAAAATATTAAAAACTCCTTTTTTTAAGAAAGAAAAAATGGTTGTTTGGATACACTAAAAATAAGACAACATTAGATAGTTCTAGTTAATTTTTGAGATGTTTCTCATTTATTCGACGTATTGAATATAAGCTTAATAAAGCTGATTTATGGAGTTTTCACTCGAAATGTGGAGAAAAAAACAGCTGATTTTATCGATAAAAAAGTTAGGAGAATGAAAATGCGTGCTAATGAAAAAAACCGATTAGTTTCAGACGGAAGTAATCAAATATTTGGAACTAATTTACATGAGTTTATTCAAAAAGAAAACCAAGTTTCATCCATGGAACTTGCGTCCGAATTCGGACTTTCATTAGGAGATGTTAAATTATTGAAAAAGAAATTAGAGCGATCATGAAATTTTTTGCAAAGCTTATCTTGACAATGCGGAAGGAGCCTCGTATTATTATATAAATAAATTAAATTTACAAAATAACCAATGATAAAGCATAGTAATTAAGAAACACATGAAAAGAGAAGAAATGTCTTAGGCTGAAAGCATTTCTACATGATGCCTTAATGAACGAACACTTTGTAGGTTTTATCCTGAAAGGATTTGTCTTAATAGGGATGAACGTAGAACAGGCGTTAACTGTTTCGAGTGGAAGCATTTTATTTTGCTTCAATTAGGGTGGCACCACGGGAAACAACTCTCGTCCCTTGTATTAATACAAGGGATTGAGGGTTGTTTTTTATTTTAGGCTCTTTTCGCAAATCTTTGCTATTGATCAGTATGAAGGTGATTTCCGCTCCAGGGTGCTCGCTTTCCGCGGGGCGGGCGGTGAGCCTCCTCGACGCTTCACGTCTGCGGGGTCTCACCTGTCCCGCTGATCCCGCAGGAGGCTCGACTTCCTCCCCGCGAAAAAGCAGGTTTCTGTAGCGGAAAGTAACGGTCTATGTTCCCAAAAATAACAAGGAGGAATGTACTTTTTTCCTCACAATCTTTACGCAAAGAGCCTTACATATAAAAAGGAGGAGCCAATTATGTCAATTCAAATTCCTCGCGGTACCCAGGATATTCTGCCTGGAGAAGTTGAGAAATGGCAGTTTGTAGAAGATACGGCGAAAGAAATTTGCAGAACTTATCAATATAAGGAAATCCGTACACCGATTTTTGAACATACAGAGCTCTTTCAAAAAGGTGTCGGAGATACGACGGACATTGTTCAAAAAGAAATGTATACATTTGAAGATCGTGGTGGGAGAAGTTTAACATTACGACCCGAAGGTACAGCTTCTGTTGTCCGCTCATTTACCCAACATAAAATGTTTGGCCAACCGAATCAACCAGTGAAACTATTTTATAATGGTCCAATGTTTCGATATGAAAGACCGCAGGCAGGTAGATTCCGTCAGTTTGTTCAATTTGGAGTGGAAGCACTAGGTAGTGAAGATCCAGCATTGGACGCAGAAGTGATCTCATTAGCGATGGCCCTTTACAAAAAATTAGGATTAAAGTCGTTGAAACTTGTAATTAATAGTTTGGGTGACAAAGAAAGCAGAATATCTCACCGGACAGCCTTAATTAACCATTTTCAACCTAGAATTGAAGAGTTTTGTTCTGATTGTCAAAATCGACTCGAGAAAAATCCGCTTCGTATTTTAGATTGTAAAAAAGACAGAGAACATGAGCTGATGAAATCGGCTCCTTCCATTTTAGATTATTTAAATAGTGAATCAAAAGCTTATTTCGATAAAGTTTTATTGTATTTAAAAGAATTAGGAATCGAATATGAAATCGATCCAACGCTTGTAAGAGGGTTAGATTATTATAATCACACCGCATTCGAAATTATGAGCAATGCAGAAGGCTTTGGTGCAATTACAACACTTTGTGGTGGTGGTCGCTACAATGGATTAGTTCAAGAAATGGGTGGGCCCGAAACACCTGGAATCGGTTTTGGTTTAAGTATTGAACGCTTACTTGCTGCGTTAGAAGCAGAAAATATTGAACTACCATATGAAAATCCAGTTGATTGTTTTATCGTTGCATTAGGTGAAGAAGCGAAGCATAAAGCAGTCGTATTATTACAACAACTTAGACAGCGCAGTTTTTCAGCGGATATGGATTATCTTGATCGAAAAATGAAAGCACAGTTTAAAGCAGCTGACCGTGTTCACGCAAAATATGTTGCCATTTTAGGGGAAGATGAGCTTCAAAAGGGCATTATTAATTTAAAAAATATGGAAACTGGTGAGCAACAGGAATTGGCTATATCTGATTTTGTACAACAATTTATACAGCTATGTAAATAGGGGGCTAAAAAATGTTTGGACGAACGTATTATTGTGGAGAAGTAACAGAGCAGCATATTGGTGAAAGTATTACATTAAAAGGTTGGGTACAAAAACGAAGAGACCTTGGTGGATTAATATTTATTGATTTACGTGATCGAACAGGAATTGTCCAAATTGTCTTTAACCCTGATATTTCCGCGGAAGCTCTTGCTGTAGCAGAAAAAATCCGCTCTGAATATGTATTGGATGTTAAAGGTTCTGTCGTAGCTAGAGATGCTGCAACAGTGAATGAGAACTTAAAAACCGGGAAAATTGAAATTAAAGTCGATCAAGTGACAATTATAAATGAAGCAAAAACACCACCATTTATGATTGAAAATAAAACGGAGGTTGCTGAAGATGTTCGTTTAAAATACCGTTATCTTGATTTACGTAGACCTGTTATGTATGAAACATTTAAAATGCGCCATGATGTGACAAAAACCATCCGTCATTTTTTAGATGAAGAAGGATTCTTGGATGTTGAAACACCAATATTAACAAAAAGCACTCCTGAAGGAGCACGTGATTATTTAGTGCCAAGCCGAGTACATCCGGGTGAATTTTACGCATTGCCACAGTCACCGCAAATTTTTAAACAGTTATTAATGGTTTCCGGCTTTGATAAATACTATCAAATTGCACGTTGTTTCCGTGATGAGGATTTACGTGCAGACCGTCAGCCGGAATTTACACAAATTGATATTGAAACAAGTTTTTATAGTCAAGAAGACATCATGGATATGACGGAAAAAATGATGGCCCGATTAATGAAAGATGTAAAAGGAATGGACATTACTACTCCGTTACCAAGACTAACATATGATGAAGCGATGAATCGATATGGATCAGATAAACCCGATACACGATTTGAAATGGAACTTGTAGACTTGTCTGAAATTGTTAAAGAATCAGGATTTAAAGTATTTACAGCTGCTGTTACGAACGGCGGTCAAGTGAAGGCAATCAATGTAAAAGGCGGAGCGGCAAAGTATTCCCGAAAAGATATTGATGGTCTAACCGAATTTGTATCACGTTATGGTGCCAAAGGATTAGCATGGCTTAAGGTGGAAGAGGATGGATTGAAAGGTCCGATTGCAAAATTCTTTTCTGAAGAGGAGCAACAACAGTTCAAATCAATATTAGAAACATCTACAGGTGACTTATTATTATTTGTAGCAGATAAAACTTCTGTCGTTGCAGATGCATTAGGTGCCTTAAGATTAAAACTTGGAAAAGAATTAGGGTTAATTGATGAATCCAAATTTAATTTCTTATGGGTAACAGACTGGCCATTGCTTGAGTATGACGAAGAAGAAGGACGCTACTATGCAGCTCATCACCCATTCACGATGCCATTTAGAAAAGATATTGAAAAACTTGAAAGTGATCCGAAAAATGTGAAGGCCCAAGCTTATGACTTAGTTCTAAATGGCTATGAGTTAGGTGGTGGATCCTTACGTATTTTTGAAAGAGATATTCAAGAAAAAATGTTTAAGGTTCTTGGATTTACAGAGGAGCAAGCAAGGGAGCAATTTGGCTTTCTTATGGACGCATTTGAATACGGAACACCTCCACATGGTGGAATCGCTTTAGGATTGGATCGAATCGTCATGCTTTTATCTGGACGTACGAATTTACGTGATACAATTGCTTTTCCAAAAACAGCAAGTGCAAGTTGCTTGTTGACTGAAGCACCAGGTGCTGTAAGCGATCTGCAATTACAAGACTTACATCTTGCTCTAAATCTTAAAGAAAATAAATAATGAGAATTTTGTCAAATATCGTATGATTTTTCCAACTATAGTAATATTGAAAAAGGATATTTCCTATGATACTATTTAAATAACAAGATAAGTCCTGATGTGTTCGTTTTTGTACCTATTCGTTTTGACCGAACATATTACCTACGGGAGTTTGGCGTTTTCATGCAGCATACATGCCTTTTAAAAGGACGTATAAAGCTGAAACAGAACACCCACCTGCCAAGTGCGGGTTCAAAACACTAGGATTTTGCGACGGCATGATTGGGGCTTATCCTTCTAATTGTTTAAACTACAACTCTCTATTTTAGAGGGTTTTTATTTTTGTACAAAGACGGACAAATATTGATTTTAGGCGATAAATTGTTTATCCTTATTCAAGGAAGATAAAGTAGAATTTTGGAGATGATACATGTGCTTCACCAGTTTTCACGAAATGAATTAGCTATAGGGATAGAAGGAATAGAGAAATTAAAAAATAGTACGGTTACCATCCTTGGTATCGGGGGAGTTGGATCGTTTGCTGTTGAAGCATTGGCACGATCTGGCGTCGGAAAATTAATTTTAGTTGATAAAGATTCTGTAGATATTACAAATATAAATCGACAGTTGCCTGCATTGCTTTCTACCATCGGACAACCGAAAGCAGATATAATGAAGGAGCGAATCAAGGATATTAATCCGGAATGCGAAGTCGTCTCCTTGAATATGTTTTATACAGAAGAAACATATGAGCAGTTTTTTGCAGAACAACCGGATTTTATCGTTGATGCATCCGACACGATTTCTTATAAAATTCATTTAATTAAGGAATGCTTAAAACGTAACATTCCGATAATTTCAAGCATGGGTGCAGCGAATAAAATGGATCCTACAAGACTGAAAATAGCAGATATTTTCAAAACGCATACAGATCCTATTGCTAAAGTCATTCGTACGAGACTACGTAAAGAAGGAATCCGTAAAGGAATTCCTGTTGTATTTTCAGATGAAAGTCCAATCGTTATTCGCGAAGATGTTAGAAAAGTAGTTGGAAATGATGATGCGGAAATTCGTAAAGCAAAAATGCCGCCTTCATCGAATGCTTTTGTTCCATCAACAGCTGGATTATTCATGGCAAGCTATGTTGTACAAGAAATAGTAAAAGATATACCACTTAAGCGTGTAAAAGATAAATAAGTAATTAAATGACCGCCATTGTGCGGTTTTTTTTGTTGTATAAGCGATTTTATGAGCTTATATACAATAAAGTGAAAGATTACCAAAAAAAGTATTGACAGTATGTTTTGTGTTAGTGTACTATTTTTGTAGTACACTAATACACTTTCAAGTGGGGGTAAACATGTCTTCGTTTATTGGTTTATTAAAGAAAGATTTATCTATTTCTAGATACTTGTTTTTTACTTGGTTAGGAGGAGTAAACATTTTATTTATGATTGGTTCATTTATAGTAGCTAACTATATTGATGAACCGATAACACCACTTGGATGTTTAGTCATGCTAATTCTGTTACATACCATATTCATACCAATATTAGTATTAGCTTCATTAAGGGTAGAAGGGAAAACACAAATCTGGTTGTATAATCCCCAAAGCAGTGCTGTGCTACTTTATTCTAAAATTGCCGCTGCATTTATTTATCAATGTATTTCTCAATGTTTAGTTTGGATATTCGGATTAATTGCATTTGCTCATGTTGGAATGCCAACGAAATTTCCTATAACTGAAATGATTTCATCTTCAATTTTACTAACTGCAATAGGACTTTATATTGCTTGTTGGATCATTTTTTATTGGTCTATTTATCATTCATTAGGAAAGTACCCGAAAATAATGAGATTACGATGGGTATTTATCCTTGTTATTTTTATCATCTTAAATATCATTGAAACACAGTTATTAAAAATTAAAGTGTTCAAAGACTTTATAAATTCTTGGTCATTTCCTTTAGACATTAATCCTTCGTTTAATTACACAAGTCATGCTTGGTCGGTGCATACGACTGCTGTCGATATACCAATCATACCTATCTTTTTATATGTAATAATAGCAATTATTTTACTTACAATTTCAAGTTGGTTATTGGACAGAAAAGTTGAGGTGTAGTTCATGACAGAAGAATTTCTAGCAACGAAACCCATTTATTTGCAAATTGCAGATCGGATTTTTCAACAAATAGTTAGAGGAGAATTATGTCCCGGTGATAAATTAGCTTCAGTTCGTGAAATGGCCATTCAAACAGGTGTGAATCCTAATACAATTCAACGAACATACGGGGAGATGGAGAGGATGGGAATTGTGGAAACTAAACGTGGTCAAGGAACATTCGTTACAGAAAAAACAGAAGTCCTCGATCATTTAAGAAATCGTATGCAAACGGAAATTGTTCAAACTTTCGTGGAAAGTATGCGGAAAATTGGAATAACGAAAGACGAAATGGTAAATGGGCTTGAACAGTATTTAAGGTGGGAAGACGATGGCTATTGAATTGGAAAATGTTACTAAAAAATATGGGAAGGATTTTTCCTTGAAAAACACGACTATTACCTTTAAAAAAGGAAGGATTTATGGGCTTCTTGGTCCTAATGGAAGTGGTAAATCCACAATCTTAAAAATGATTTGTGGTTTAGTTTATCCAGATACAGGAGAAATCCTAGTGGATGGTGAAAAGGTAACAAGGAAGATTTCAAGAAGTGTTGCCTATTTAACGGAATCAGATATGTTTTATGATCCTTTTACTGTGAATGATATGATTATGTTTTATCAATCTCAATTTAATGATTTTGATATTGAAAAGGCGAATCTGCTTTTGATAGAAATGAAATTAGACCCGTTGAAAAAAATTAAGCAACTTTCGAAAGGTAATAGGGGCAGGTTAAAACTTGTATTAGCACTTGCTCGAAAAACACCTGTTTTATTGTTGGATGAACCATTTTCTGGCCTAGATCCGATGGTAAGAGATTCGATTGTCAAAAGCTTATTATCATACATTGATTTTGAAACTCAAACAGTTATTATGGCCACTCATGAAATACATGAAGTTGAGCATTTACTAGATGAGGTAGCAGCAATTTATAATGGAATGGTGTTTGGGCATAAGAATGTTGAAGATTTACGAGAAAATGAAGGATTATCTGTTTTGAAATGGTTTAAAAAAGAAATGGAACAAATTGAAACGAATGGGGGAACAGAATAATGAACGCTGCAGTTGAATTAAAAAATGTAACAAAAGTGATTAAAGGCAAAAAAATTATTGATAATTTAACGTTTACGATAAATGAAGGTGAAGTATTCGGTTTTTTAGGACCGAACGGCGCAGGGAAAACAACGACAATCCGTATGATTGTAGGACTAATGGGGATTACATCAGGTGATATCGTCATTTGTGGAAAGAATGTAAAAAATGAATATGAGGAAGCATTAAGAAATGTCGGCGGAATTGTTGAAAATCCGGAAATGTATAAGTTTTTAACTGGATATCAAAACTTAATGCAATATGCGCGGATGATAAAAGGGATTACGAAAGAAAAAATAAATGAGGTCATCGAACTTGTCGGCTTAAAAGATCGTATTAACGACAAAGTCAAAACCTATTCATTAGGTATGAGACAACGGTTAGGATTAGCACAAAGTCTGCTGCATGATCCGAAAGTAATGATCCTTGATGAGCCGACTAACGGCCTTGATCCGGCAGGAATAAGGGAGATTAGGGACCACTTAAGAAAATTATCAAAAGAAAAAGGGATGGCGGTTATCGTTTCCAGTCACCTTCTATCAGAAATGGAAATGATGTGTGATCGAATTGCGATTATCCAAAAAGGCAAATTAATCGATGTGCAAAACGTTCACGATTTTGTCTATGAAGATCAGAAGCAAAAGTATTTTGTAGAAATAGATAATGGTGCAGCACTTGAATCAATTAGCGGCTATTCATTTACCCAAATTGAACACGGAATTGAAGTAGAATTAGAAAAAGAACAGGTTCCGGATTTCATTCAAACACTTGTTTCAACAGGAATACGAATCTATGAAGTAAAACTCGTTTCTAAATCATTGGAAGATCGTTTCTTAGAAATTACAAAGGAGGAAGTAACACATGCTTAATCTTGTCTATAATGAATGGATTAAAATATTCAAGCGTGCCGGTTCCTATGTGATGATAGGCTTAATCATCTTAGGGGTCATCGGCAGTGGGGCATTAACAAAATATTATGAAGGAAAAGTAGATACAGGCTCCAAAAAAGATTGGAAAACAGAAGTAACAGCACAAATCAAAGCGGATGAACAGCAGATTAAAGATATGCCGACAACGGCGGCTAGTACAAAGAAATTTTATGAAAAAAATATTGAAATAAACAAATATCGTCTTGCACATAATATGGCACCATCCGATCAATCGAGCGGTTTTTCATTTATTAAAGATAATACGATGTTTATTTCTTTCGTTGGTTTATTCACAATTATTATTGCGGCGGGCATCGTAGCAAGCGAATTTAGTTGGGGGACAATTAAACTATTATTAATCCGTCCATTAAAAAGATCAAAAATATTACTATCGAAATATTTAACCGTCATCGTATTTGGTATTTTCATGTTAGCAATCCTATTTGTCACTTCAGCCATTGTTGGATTTGTCTTGTTTGGTTCCGGCAGTGGGGATAATGTTCATCTTGCTTATACTGATGGACATGTCGTTGAACAAAACATGCTATGGTATTTAATCAAAACGTATTTATTATCTTCCATTGATGTAATTATGTTAATCACAATGGCCTTTATGATTTCCGCTGTATTCCGTAACAGTTCTTTAGCAATAGGGATTTCCGTATTCCTGCTACTCATGGGCGGAAACATAACCCAGCTTCTAGCATCAAAATTTGATTGGGCAAAATTCATTCTATTCGCCAATACTAATTTAATGCAATACTTTGACGGTATACCACTTGTAGAAGGAATGACACTCGGATTTTCCCTTATCATGCTGCTCGTATATTTTATTATTTTTATCGTACTGGCATTTGGGGTATTCATGAAGAGGGATGTAGCAGCATAATAGAGAAAAGGGATGTTAATTATTAACATCCCTTTTCATTTTATTAGGCGTATCAATTTTCATCCCACCGCTTTAAAGTTATAATTGATATTAAATATTTGTTTGGGGGCTTAAGACGTGTACGGTGAACCACTTGCTTTTCGAATGAGACCTACGACAATTGATGAAATTGTTGGTCAAAAGGAAATAATCGGCAAACAAACAAGCCTTTATAAAATGGTAAAAAATGGATATGTTCCATCTATGCTGTTATACGGAGAGCCTGGCATTGGAAAAACATCGATAGCACATGCGATTGCGGGCACAACTAAAATTCCTTTTATTGCATTGAACGCCACAACATCTGGAAAAAAAGATGTAGAGATGGTGGTTGATGAAACAAGAATAACTGGAAAAGTGATTTTATTTTTAGATGAAATCCACCGTTTTAATAAAGCGCAGCAAGATTATTTATTGCCACATGTGGAGAATGGTTCGATTATCTTAATCGGTGCGACAACTGAAAATCCATTTCATGATGTCAATCCAGCGATTCGCAGTCGCTGCGGGCAGATTAAGCAATTAACTAGACTAACATCAGAAGATATCTATGAGTTATTACAGCGTGCGATACATGATGAAAAAAAAGGACTTGGTAAATTATCAATTCAAATATCAGATGACCAATTAAGTAAAATCGCCTCTGGCTCCGGTGGCGATGCGCGGAAATCATTAACTCTTCTTGAATCAATTGTATATTCATCCAATAAAGAAAATGATACATATATTATAGTGGATGAAATTATTGATGACTTAATCGGAAATGTAGGTGTTTACGGAGATAAAAAAGGGTCTAACTTTTATAATCTACTCTCAAGCCTGCAAAAAAGTATTAGGGGCAGTGATGTGGATGCGTCAATCTATTATTTAGCACATTTATTGGAAACGGGTGATTTAGTTGCAGTCAATCGCCGTTTACTGGTTATAGCATTTGAGGATATCGGGTTAGCCGATACATCTGTCGGTGCAAACGTATTAGCCGCTGTTACAGCCAGCGAGAGATTAGGGCTTCCGGAAGCACGCATCCCACTATCGGTTGCAGTTGTGGAAATGTGCTTATCTTCTAAATCCAATTCTGCGTATATAGCTTTAGATAAAGCAATATCGGATATCCGTAATGGAAAAGTTGGAGAAATTCCAAAGCATTTACGTGACGGACATTATGCTGGATCAAAAGTCCTAGGTCATGTCGGATACAAATATCCACATGATACACCAATCGGAACATTCGGAGGTTGGGTGGATCAAGAGTATCTTCCAAGTAATCTAAAAGGCACAAAATATTATGAGCCAGTTGAAGCAGGAGAAGAAAAACGTTTAGCCGCGATTTATCGGCGACTTGAGGATTTTAAAAAAGGTAAATGAATCAAGCTGACTAAAAACCAACCAGTTTGGTTTGCTTTCATTCAATTCGTCACATATTTATGCTATAATGTCAAAAGCCTTAATAAATAAGAAAGTGGGGGAATGGGGAAATTGAATAATCATTATCAAATTGGATTTCGCTTTTTTATTTTTTGTATAGGCTTACTCATTATGGCATTCGGTCTAGATTTATTAATTATTGCAGACCTTGGAGTAACACCATGGGATGTATTGCACATCGGCTTATTTAAACAAATCGGACTGACAATTGGTTCATGGTCAATCATTGTCGGATTTTTTGTGTTAGGGATTTCAGCAATCATCATGCGAAAAATTCCTAAAATCGGTGCTTATTTAAATATGCTGTTGGTTGGACTATTTATGGATATGTTTTTACATTTCTTGTCTAATGTTGAGATGACTTCAATAATTGAAAAAATTATTGTACTTATATTAGGAATCATTATTAATGCAATTGGTATGGGGATCTATATTTCTGCTCAATTAGGCGCTGGCCCAAGAGACAGCTTTATGCTTGCTGTTACCTCGAAAACAGGCTGGAAAATTTCTCATGTCCGTCGAGGAATGGAAGTTATCGTCCTAATTATTGGCTGGTTATGTGGGGGTCCTGTATTTATCGGTACTATTATTTTTGTACTATCTATCGGAACACTTGTCGGTATTGCGTTGCCGCTATGTCAATCATTCACAAATAAATTCCTTAAAAAGTTTGAAAAAAACAGAGAAGAAATAAATCGAGGTGCAAGTCTATGAAAATTTCTACAAAAGGTCGGTACGGTTTAACCATCATGATTGAGCTTGGGAAAAGATATGGAGAAGGGCCGACGTCATTAAAAACCATTGCCCAAATGCATGATTTATCGGAGCATTATTTAGAACAATTAATTGCTCCTTTAAGAAATGCTGGACTTGTTAAAAGTGTCAGAGGTGCATACGGTGGTTATACACTTGCTTCAGATCCAGCCAAAATAACAGCAGGTGATATCATTCGTGTTTTAGAAGGTCCGATCAGTCCGGTTGAAGGGATTGAAGAGGAAGAACCTGTTAAACGGTCACTTTGGATAAAAATTCGTGATGCTGTAAAGGATGTTTTAGATAACACAACAATTGAAGACCTTGTAAACTATAAAGACGATGGGGAAACCGATTCTTACATGTTTTATATATAGTATAGAATTTTTTGCTAGGATTAACCATCTGTAGAGGTGAAGAAAAAAATGGAACGAATTTATCTCGATCACTCGGCAACATCGCCCGTTCATCCGCAAGTGATTGATACAATGATTAATGCACTAAACCAATCATTTGGAAACCCTTCAAGTATCCATTCATATGGACGAGAAGCAAGAGCACTTCTTGATGAATCAAGAACGATCATTGCAGGAAGCATTGGCGCACATTTTAATGAAATCGTGTTTACTAGCGGCGGTACAGAAGCGGATAATTTTGCGATTTTAGGTATTGCTGAAGCAATGAAAGAAAAAGGAAAGCATATTATCACATCAAAAATTGAACACCATGCGGTTCTTCATTCATGTGAGTATCTTGAAAAACATGGATATGAAGTCACTTACCTTGATGTTAACGAAAAGGGACAAGTTTCTGTAGAAAATGTAAAAGCGGCTCTTCGTGAAGATACCATCCTTGTAACAATTATGTACGGAAACAATGAGGTAGGCACGATTCAGCCAATCAATGAAATCGGTCTTCTATTAAAAGATCATCAAGCATACTTCCATACCGATGCCGTGCAAGCATATGGAGTAGTCAAAATCAATGTTCATGAATTAAACGTTGATTTATTATCTGTATCCTCACATAAAATTAACGGTCCAAAAGGAATTGGTTTTCTATATATAAATGCAGGTACAAGGATCGTCAATCGTTCCCACGGTGGAGAACAAGAACTGAAACGTCGTGCAGGTACAGAAAACATTAGTTCAATTGCCGGCTTTGCTGAAGCTGTAAAAATCGCTCAGCAACAAATGGAAGAGAAACAGAAAGTATATCGTGATTTTAAAATAAAGTTTATAGATATATTAACGGCACAACATGTTGATTTTCATATTAATGGATTTACTGATCATCATTCATTGCCCCATGTATTAAATATTAGCTTACCAGGTACTGATGTAGAAGCGATGCTCGTTAATTTGGACATAGCGGGAATTGCTGCTTCAAGTGGTTCTGCATGTACAGCAGGTTCAATTGAGCCATCACATGTTCTTGTAGCAATGTTTGGGAAAGAGTCGGAACGATTAAGAAATTCCATTCGATTTAGTTTTGGTTTAAATAATACGTGTGAAGAAATAGAAAAAGCTGCGAATGAAGTGGCAAAAATTGTTCAGCGTTTGAACAAGGTAAATAGAAAGTAGGGAAATGGTATGAAGAAAGCACCTCAAGATACGAGAGTTGTTGTAGGGATGTCAGGTGGTGTAGATTCATCTGTTGCTGCACTTTTATTAAAAGAGCAAGGGTATGATGTCATCGGTATTTTTATGAAAAATTGGGATGATACAGATGAATTTGGTGTATGTACAGCAACTGAAGACTATAATGATGTCATTCGTGTTTGTAATCAAATTGGTATCCCGTATTATGCAGTAAATTTCGAAAAACAATATTGGGATAAAGTATTTACTTATTTTCTTGATGAATATAAAGCAGGACGGACACCGAATCCTGATGTAATGTGTAATAAAGAAATTAAATTTAAAGCCTTTTTGGAGCATGCCATGAATCTTGGAGCAGATTATTTAGCAACAGGTCACTATGCTAGAGTTGCCTTTCAAGACGAGGAATACAAAATGTTACGTGGGTTAGATGAGAATAAAGATCAAACGTATTTCTTAAATCAGCTTACTCATGAGCAATTGGAAAAAGTTATGTTCCCAATAGGAGACATAGATAAAAAGCGCGTAAGAGAAATAGCACTTGAAGCAGGACTTGCTACCGCAAAGAAAAAAGACAGCACAGGTATTTGTTTTATTGGCGAAAGAAATTTCAAAGAATTTCTCAGCAATTATCTACCTGCTCAAAAAGGGGTAATGAAAACATTATCAGGTGAAAAAATGGGCGAGCATGATGGGTTAATGTATTATACAATTGGTCAACGCCATGGACTAGGAATTGGTGGATCAGGAGAACCGTGGTTTGTTGTCGGTAAAGATTTGAAAGAGAATGTTTTATTCGTTGAACAAGGATTTGATCATGATTCTCTTTATTCAAATTCCATCACTGCTGTGAATACGAGTTGGGTACAAAAACGCGAAATCAAAAATGAATTTACATGTACAGCTAAATTTCGTTATCGCCAGCCAGATAATAAAGTAACTGTTAGAGTATTAGACAATAATGAAGTAGAAGTTATTTTTGACGAGCCGATTCGTGCGGTCACACCTGGACAAGCAGTCGTCTTTTATGATGGAGAAGTATGTTTAGGAGGAGCAACAATCGATAAAGTTTTCAAAAATGATGAACAACTAATGTATGTTGGCTAATTAAAGCACCTCATCCCAAATATTATAGGGATGGGGTTTTTACTTTACAGCTAAAAAGGGAATAACTTATGTTATAATTTCGGTAGAAAATAATTGAGTTTTTGAGGTGTCATATTTTGGATAAAAACAAAAAAGGAATCGAATGTTTACAGGAAGGCAAATTTGAAGAGGCTATTAAATTTTTCTCGGAGGCGATTGAGGAAAATCCGAGCGACCCTGTTGCCTATATAAATTTTGGAAATGTTTTAATTGCAGTAAACGAAATGGAGCGAGCAGTGAAATTTTTTGAAAAAGCCATTGATCTGGATGACCAAGCATCTGCAGCTTATTATTGTTTAGGTAATTTATATTATGAACAAGAACAATATGAACAGGCAGTCACTTATTTTGAGAAAGCAAAGAACACAGGATTAAATAATAACGATATTTATTTCATGATTGGAATGTGCTTTGTGCAACTTGGAAACCCCAAATTAGCCATGCCCTATTTACAAAGAAGTGTAGAACTAAATGCGGAGGATGTAGAAGCTAGATTTCAATATGCATTAGTTTTGGCACAGTCTGAAGTATATGAAGAAGCCATTCAGCAATTCATCTCAGTTGTCAATCAAGATCCACAGCATGCCGACGCTTATTACAATTTAGGCGTAGCGTATCTTGGATATTATGAAGATTCAGAGAAGGCGGCAGAGTTTTTTAATCAAGCACTTGAGATTCAACCGGATCATGTATTATCAGGATATGGGATTAAAATGATTGAAAAAATGAGGGAAACGAACGAATAATATCCCGCTTTATAAGGGGGGCTCATGTTGGAGCAGCAAAATACACTTAATTTATTTGAAAATGATGAGAAATATGTAAAAGGCCGACATCTTGTCACGATTTTCCATAATGAACAAAACTTATATTCAGTTATTCGAATAAGAATTGATGAAACCAATTTAGAAACAGAAGAGAAAGAGGCAGTCATTACTGGACATTTCCCGAAAATACATGAGCAGGAAACCTATATTTTTTATGGGGATATGCAAGAACATCCTAAGTTCGGACCTCAATTTCAAGCCAAACATTTTAAAAAAGAAATCCCACAAACGAAACAAGGAATTATTACTTATCTTTCAAGTGAAATGTTCAGTGGAATCGGAAAAAAAACAGCAGAACGTATTGTAGATGTATTAGGAGAAAATGCAATAAGTAAAATTTTGGACCAACCATCCTTGCTTGATTCGATTCCCAAATTACCTCCTGAAAAAGCAAAAACATTATATGATAAATTAATTGAACATCAAGGACTAGAGCGAGTAATGATTGGTTTAAATCAATTAGGGTTTGGTCCCCAAATTTCAATGAAAATTTATCAAGTATATCAGGAACAATCATTAGACATTATTCAAAAGAATCCGTATCAATTAGTCGAATCAGTGGAAGGCATTGGATTTGGTCGTGCTGATGAAATAGGAAAGCAATTAGGTATTGTTGGGAATCATCCAGACAGAATAAAAGCGGGTTGTATGTATACGCTTGAGGTAGAATGTTTGCAAAATGGCCATGTCTATATGGAATCAAAAGAACTTTTGCCCCAAGTAAAATTATTGTTAGAGGAATCCCAACCTATTTCCATTGAATACTCAGATATTTCTAATGAGATTATCAAACTTGGCGAAGAGAGCAAAATTGTTGTAGAAAACAATAATGTATATATCCCTTCTTTATATTTTTCTGAAAAAGGTATTGTATCAAATATCCAGCGCATTTTGGCGCAGGAGGACTATAAGGATCAATTTCCAGAATCCGAATTTTTACTTGCCTTAGGGGAACTTGAAGACCGAATCGGTGTTCAATATGCCGCCTCGCAAAAGGAGGCAATTCAAACCGCATTAATGTCTCCAATGATGCTCCTAACGGGTGGACCGGGTACAGGGAAGACAACAGTAATCAAAGGAATTGTTGAATTGTATGCAGAGCTAAATGGTTGTTCATTAGAGCCGAAAGATTATAGTAAGGATAACCCTTTCCCGATTATTTTAACTGCCCCTACAGGTAGGGCAGCGAAAAGAATGTCTGAATCGACAGGGTTACCGGCCATGACGATTCACCGCCTTTTAGGTATGACTGGACAGGATGATGTTGGCGTAGATGAGGACAAACAAATTGATGGAAAAATTGTCATCGTCGATGAAATGTCGATGGTCGATACATGGCTGGCACATCAATTACTTAAAGCAATGCCAGAACAAATCCAAGTCATTTTAGTTGGAGATGAAGATCAACTTCCATCTGTTGGACCAGGTCAAGTGTTAAAAGATCTTTTACGATCAAAAGTGATTCCAACGGTTCAATTAACAGATATTTATCGTCAAGAAGGCGGTTCATCAATCATCGAATTAGCCCATGATATTAAAAATGGACGAATCCCGCAAGATGTGACAAAACAACAAAAGGATCGATCATTCATCCGCTGCACCACTCAGCAAATTCCGGAAGTAATTGAAAAAATTGTATCAAGTGCAAAGCGAAAAGGGTATACACAGAAGGATGTACAAGTATTAGCACCAATGTACAGAGGAGCAGCTGGTATTGATCGTTTGAATGTTTTATTACAGGAAATTTTTAACCCAAATGAAACGGGCGAGAGAAAAGAATTAAGTTTCGGGGATATTAAGTATCGTATTGGTGATAAAGTATTACAGCTTGTTAATCAACCGGAACAACATGTTTTCAATGGTGATATTGGTGAAATTGTATCGATTTTTTATGCGAAAGAAAATACTGAAAAACAAGATTTAATACTTATTTCATTTGATGGTATAGAAGTAACATATACACGACAGGATTTTAACCAGTTTACACATGCATACTGTTGTTCAATCCATAAATCACAAGGAAGCGAATTTCCGATCGTTATTCTGCCTGTTGTAAAAAGTTATTATAGGATGCTCAGAAGAAATTTATTATATACAGCAATCACGAGAAGCAAACAATCATTAATTATTTGTGGTGAACAAGAAGCTTTTCGATTAGGAATAGAACGGGTAGATGACCAATTAAGAAAAACAAATCTCTACGATAAATTGAAAATTTTAGCAGAAGTTACTGATGTTGAAAAGTTCATCGAATTATCAAGTGAAACCATTATGCAAATTGACCCAATGATAGGAATGGAAAACGTTACACCTTATGATTTTATGTAAATAACAGACACTATAAATGTTCGAAAAAGGTGGGGATGCTTTTTGAGAACATTGTCGCTTCTAAAGGGAATACCTGTTTATAATGCAGAGGGCCAAAAAAAGGGAGAGGTTTGCGACCTAGGTATTTCCGATACGGGGAAAATAAGTTGTCTGCTAATTAAATCGAAAAATTTATTTAGTACACTATACCGTTTGCCTATAACTGAAGTAGATGAATTTGGGGAGCAGGGGATCATTTTACGAAAAAGCAACAAGCTTCAAAAATACAAGGCAATAGACGAAGAATATACAATTTGTCATTCAAAGCCCCTATTAAAAAAATTAACAATTTCACGTAGTGGTGATCAGTTAGGGTTATTGGAAGACGTATATTTTTCAGAAGAAGTGGGCACAATCATAGGGTACGAACTAACAGATGGCTTCTTTACAGATATTATGGAAGGAAAGAAGATTGTCCATTCAGTTGGGCCCCCTAGGTTTGGAAAAGATGCCATCATCGTTTCGGTAAATCAAACGCGAGGTGGCGAAACCTATGATGAAGTGCCCCAATTGCCAAAGTAAAGATCTTGGTAAAATTGGTATCAACCAATATTATTGCTGGAACTGTTTTATCGAACTTTCGATTGGCAAAGATACAATTTTTACTCATCAAGTAGAAGAAGATGGAACATTAAGTTCATTAGATGATTTATTTGATGAAGAGTCGCGAAGATTAAGTTAAATGGAAGGGGTGCATTGTTTTGAATAAAACATTCGTCTCCTTGCTAGGCTTCGGAGCAGGGATAGCAGCAACAGCAATCTCTCAACGACAAGGATATTTTGATAATAAACAAATGAAAAAAATGACGAAACGTTTACGTAAGGCATTTCGTTAAATTATGGCTATCCCATTGTGGGATAGCTTTTTTTGTCGGATAAAAAACCGCATAATTCGAATACTAGAAAAAGGAGGGATGTATGTTGCAGAAACCCCGTTGGCATTGGCTTTTAAATCTTGGTATTCTATTACTTTTGATGATCATTTTGTATTTTTTTCTTCTTTTAAAACCATTTTGGATGCCTATACTAAAAATATTTTTATCTGCATTTATACCTTTGTTTATTGCTGCCTTCTTTACGTACTTATTACATCCTCTTGTGGAAAAACTACATGAGCTGGGTATACATAGAGGATTAGCAACCTTTTTAATTTATATCGTTTTTTTTGGCGGAATCGGATACATGATCTATTTAGGCATCCCTATCTTGATTGAACAGATTAAAGATTTATCAGACCATATTCCAGAATTTGCGAATCAATACCGTACGTGGGTAGAAAATTTACACGATTCAACCTCGAGATGGCCGGATGGAATCCAAGATCAGATTGAACAGCGAATCAATAAGTTTGAAGCTTGGTTAAGCGGTTTTCTTTCAAAAGCAATAAATTCGTTAATGAAAATTGTAAATTTCATATTTATTCTAGCAATTATCCCTTTTCTCTCTTTTTATTTACTAAAAGATATAGAAAAGGTAAAGCAAACAGCATGGTATTTTACTCCGAAGAGATGGCGCAACCAGGCGAAACTTATGGTAAAAGATGCGGATGAATCAATCGGGGGATATATAAGGGGTCAACTTTTAGTTTGTCTATTAGTTGGGACAATTTCTACAATAGCATTTTGGTTAATCGATATAAAATATCCCGTTCTATTAGGTTTAATTGTTGGAATTACGGATATTATTCCTTACTTTGGTCCAATTATCGGTGCAGTACCGGTGGCAATTATTGCAGCGACCATGTCAGTAAAATATTTAATTTATGTTCTTATCATAATTGTAGTATTACAATTTCTTGAAGGAAATATATTATCCCCTTTAATCGTTGGCAAGTCCTTACATATGCATCCGTTATTTATTATTCTTGCATTGACAATCGGAGGGGAAATCGGAGGAGTAGTCGGATTAATTATTGCTGTCCCTTCTTTAGCCATATTAAAAGTTATTTTAATTCATGTGAAAAATCATATTTCAACAAATATACATTCACAAGATTGACAAAGTATAATAAAGTTTTTTATAATTCGACTATAGAAGAAAAACAATGAAAATGTTGAAGGATCAAGTATGTTATAGTCCATCTAAGAGTAATTTACTCAATTAGAGAGGAATTTCCGCGGCTGAAAGAAATTCTAGATGAAGGATAACAGAAAGCTAATCCGGAGTGCAGGTAAAAACTGCCGTCTTGCCCCGTTATAGGCACCCAAGAGAAAGATAATAGGAATATTATCTTTAATCAGGGTGGTACCGCGAGTAAGTCTCTCGTCCCTGTCCAGGGATGGAGGCTTTTTTTATTTCTCAAAAATAATTTGGAGGTTTTAATATGAAAAATTTAACAGGCGAACAAATTCGCCAAATGTTTTTAGATTTTTTCCAAGAAAAAGGGCATAAGGTGGAACCCAGTGCTTCACTTGTTCCACATGATGACCCATCATTACTATGGATCAATAGTGGGGTAGCGACATTAAAAAAATATTTTGATGGACGTGTTATTCCAGAAAATCCACGTATTACGAATGCTCAAAAGGCGATACGTACAAATGATATTGAAAACGTTGGAAAAACAGCAAGACATCATACATTCTTTGAAATGCTCGGGAATTTTTCAATTGGCGATTATTTTAAAGAAGAAGCAATTGATTGGGCTTGGGAATTTCTTACTAGTCCGAAATGGATTGGCTTTGACCCTGATAAATTGTCCGTAACTATTCATCCTGAGGATGATGAAGCACATGAATTATGGAATAAAAAAATTGGTTTACCAGAAGAAAGAATTATTCGATTAGAAGAAAACTTTTGGGATATCGGAGAAGGGCCAAGTGGTCCAAATACGGAGATTTTCTATGACCGTGGACCAGAGTTTGGCAATGATGAAAATGATCCGGAATTATATCCCGGTGGCGAGAATGAAAGATATTTAGAAGTATGGAACCTTGTTTTTTCTCAGTTTAATCACAACCCTGATGGAACATACACTCCACTGCCAAAGAAAAATATTGATACTGGTATGGGATTAGAACGAATGGCGTCTGTTATTCAAGAAGTGCCAACGAATTTTGATACAGATTTGTTTATGCCAATTATTGGGGAAACAGAAAAGCTTTCAGGTGAGAAGTATCGTGTTGACACTGAAAAAGATGTTGCCTTTAAAGTGATCGCAGACCATATCCGTACCGTTTCATTCGCTGTAAGTGATGGGGCATTGCCGTCAAATGAAGGGCGTGGCTATGTTTTACGAAGACTTTTACGCAGGGCAGTAAGATATGCAAAAACAATTAATATTAACGAACCATTTATGTATAAATTAGTTCCCGTAGTAGCGGAAATCATGGTCGATTTTTACCCTCAAGTAAAAGAAAATACTGAATTCATACAAAAAGTAGTGAAAAATGAAGAAGAACGATTCCATGAAACTTTACACGAAGGTTTGGCTATTCTATCATCTGTTATGAATAAAGCAAAAGAAGAAGGTACAGGTATCATTGCAGGTGAAGATGTTTTCCGGTTATATGATACGTATGGTTTCCCAGTTGAACTTACTGAAGAGTACGCGGCTGAACAAGGATTAAAAATTGATCTTGAAGGTTTTGAAAGAGAAATGGAAAATCAACGTGAGCGTGCGCGTAATGCAAGACAAGACGTGGGTTCAATGCAGGTTCAAGGCGGAATACTAGGGGATATTAAAGAACCAAGTAAATTTGTTGGTTATGACATGTTAACTAAATCAACGAAAGTATCAGTCATCATTAAAGATGGTAAATTAGTTGATCAAGCAGTTAGTGGTGATGAAATTCAATTTATCCTTGAAGAAACACCTTTCTACGCTGAAAGTGGTGGTCAAATAGCTGATGAAGGGAAATTAGAAGCAGAAGGACTTCTCGTAATTGTTGCCGATGTTATAAAAGCGCCAAATGGCCAACATTTACAACGAGGAATCATTAAAGAAGGTACGCTAAAAACAGGTAATGAAGTAGTTGCATCAGTTAATGAAATAAGCAGAAACAAAACAATCAAAAATCACTCAGCTACCCATCTGCTTCATCAAGCATTAAAGGACGTATTAGGAACACATGTCAATCAGGCAGGGTCATTAGTAGAACCGAATAGACTACGTTTCGACTTCTCGCATTTCGGTCAAATTACTTCCGAGGAATTAGAAAAGATCGAAGAAATTGTAAACGAAAAGATTTGGGCTAGTATACCGGTCGTTATTCAAAATAAAAATATAGATGAAGCAAAAGCGATGGGGGCTATGGCATTATTCGGTGAAAAATATGGTCAAATCGTTCGCGTCGTTTCGATGGGCGATTATAGTTTAGAGTTATGTGGTGGTTGCCATGTTTCAAACACTTCATCGATTGGGATTTTTAAAATTGTTTCGGAAAGCGGCATTGGTGCAGGAACAAGACGGATTGAAGCAGTAACTGGGGAAGCTGCATATCATTTAATGAATGAACATATCCATCGTTTAAATGAGGCAGCAGCTAAGCTTAAAGCAAATCCAAAAGATTTAAGTACAAGAATCGACAATGTACTACAAGAACTTAAAGATTTACAAAAAGAAAATGAATCATTATCTGCAAAATTGTCGAATATTGAAGCAGGGAGCTTAGTCGACAATACAGTTATTGTAGAAGGAATAAATGTAATAGCGAGTAAAGTTCAAGGTGTAGACATGAATAATTTACGTAGTATGGTAGATGATCTGAAACAAAAATTAGAATCAGGTATTGTTGTACTAGGTTCTGTACAAGATGATAAAGTAAATATTATTGCTGGTGTCACGAAAGATTTAATTGAAAAAGGATACCATGCAGGAAAACTAGTAAAAGAAGTAGCATCCCGTTGCGGCGGCGGTGGCGGTGGCCGTCCCGATATGGCTCAAGCTGGCGGTAAAGATCCAGATAAACTAGATTCTGCACTAGAATTTGTGAGTGATTGGGTAAAATCCATTTGATTCAAACAAAAAGTGTTGTACAATAAAGAAAGGAAATAGTGCCTTGAAGGAAAAATGATAGATCCTATCATTTTTTCCTTCCTCCTAATGATCAACAACATATTATTTCTACGTCCGATTTCTTCTTATTTTAAGAAGGATTTATGTATGAATATTTATACGGAGGTTATTTTGAACGGGATTGCTATTGGTTGAGCTTTTGAATAGGTGCTAAGCAAAATAATGCTTGTTTAATTAGGACAAGCGGTTAAAGAGAGGTGCTGTATAATGAGCTCTTTTGACAAAACGATGCGATTTAATTTTTCGGAAGAACCTCTAGAGCATGATGTGAAAGAAGTAATATTGCAAGTATTTGAAGCATTGCAGGAAAAAGGGTATAATCCGATTAATCAAATCGTCGGTTACCTTCTATCTGGTGATCCGGCATATATTCCTCGCCATCAGGATGCACGTAACATCATCCGAAAGCTAGAACGTGATGAAATCATTGAAGTATTAGTGAAATCTTATTTGAAACAGCATCGTGGAGGCTATTAATTTGAGAGTTATGGGTCTTGATGTTGGTTCTAAAACAGTCGGAGTGGCCGTTAGTGATGAGCTTGGCTGGACAGCCCAAGGAATTGAAACCATTTCGATTGATGAAGAAAAAGAAAAATTTGGATTCGAACGTGTAGCAGAAATTGTTGGACTTTATGAAGTCCAAAAAATCATCGTCGGGTTTCCTAAAAATATGAATAACACAATAGGTCCGCGAGGAGAAGCATCAAAAGCATACGCAGACAAGCTAAAGGAACTTCTAGGTTTGCCTGTTATTATGTGGGACGAGCGATTAAGTACGATGGCAGCTGAAAGGGTTCTTTTGGAAGCAGATGTAAGTCGAAAAAAACGTAAAAAAGTTATTGATAAAATGGCTGCTAGTATGATCTTGCAAGGTTATCTTGATAGTCAAAATTAATGAGGTGAAGAGATGGAACATGGTGAAAAGCATATTACAGTAATTGACGAAGATGGAAATGAACAGCTTTTTGAGGTGTTATTTACATTCGATTCAGAGGAATTTGGAAAGTCTTATGTCTTATATTTCCCAGTAGGTGCGGAAGAAGATGAAAATGAAGAAATTGAAATTCATGCGTCTTCATTTATTCAAAAAGAAGATGGAGAAGAAGGCGATCTTCAACCAATCGAAACCGAATCAGAATGGGATATGATTGAGGAAATGTTAAATACATTCCTTGATGAACAAGAAGAAGAATAAGATTACTCCCTATAATCTACAATTATTACCTTTCCTGGTAACCGGGAAAGGTTTTTTTCTTAATTTAGCTAATCCACGTATTTTTTATTGCTTTTTTAAACAACATTAAGCGCACAGAGTGGATTGGAGCGGAAGGAGCTTGACTCCTGTGGGTTGAGCTGGACAGAGACCCAGCATGGAGCGAAGCGACGAGGTGTTAGAAAAGTAGAGGCGGCTTGTTTATCGACGTACAAACTGGAGGGCAGCGACTAAGATAAAGGAATCACGATGAACCCAAAGGGTGAATCGATGATGACTTATCGTAGGGAGGTGACCGGAAGTTTGCTAGTCGATAGCCGCCGGAACTAGACAGGCTCATCGCCAGCCCCACGGAAAGCAAGCTCCTGCAGCGGAAAGGAACGGACATCGTAATTCCCAAAACTACAAACTCCGCGAATCCTTTAATGATTCGAAGAAAAATAAGTAATAATAAAGAAAATATAGTATAATGTACTGGATAAAATGGACTACCCCATTTTGCTATTGGATTTATTGGTTGAAAGGGTGATGGATCAATTGACTGATCAAAAAGATAAGAAGAAAAACAAGGATGATGTATATAAAAAGTTGTTAGTTAAAAGTGATGAGGCAAAAACCATTCGTAAAATAGTTGCAATTATCTGTTTAACAATCGTATTAATTATTGCAGGAGGTATATTAGCTGCTTATTTATATATTCAATCAGCATTAAAGCCAGTTGACCCAAAAAGTACGAAAACAAAAGCAGTAGAAATTCCTATAGGATCTACTGTATCAACGATTGGCACAATTTTAGAAGATGACGGAATGATTAAAAATAAATTAATCTTCAAATACTATGTAAAATTAAATAACGAAACTGGCTTTCAAGCAGGTACATATAAATTATCGCCATCAATGGATTTAAAACAGATTATTACACAATTGAAAACGGGAACGGTGCTAAAAGAAGCAAAAGTAAAATTTACAATACCTGAAGGATTACAATTGAGCCAAATTACAACGATTATTGCAAAACATTCGGGAATTGATAAAAAAGAAATAGATAAAAAGCTTGATGACCCTAAGTATATTAAAAAACTTATTAAAAAATACCCATCACTGATCTCAAAAAAGGTGCTCGAAAAAGATGTACTACATCCACTAGAAGGATATTTATTCCCTGCAACATATTCATTCTATGAAAGTAAACCGACACTGGATCAAATGATAAACAAAATGCTAATAAAAACCAACTCAGTAATAGAAAAATATAGGGATCAAATCCAGAAGTCTAAATTTGACCTCTATGATATTCTAACGATGGCTTCATTAATCGAAGAAGAGGCTACAGAAAAGGCAGACCGACATAAAATCTCAAGTGTATTTTATAATCGTATAAAGGTAAATATGCCTTTACAAACTGACCCAACCGTTCTTTACTCCTTAGGAAAACATAAAAAACGAGTTACTTATGAAGACCTTAAAGTAGATTCACCATATAACACATATAAAATTCAAGGATTACCGCCAAGCCCTATAGCAAGTGCTGGAGAGATGTCTATAGAAGCAGCTATTAATCCGGCGAAAACGGAATATTTGTATTTTCTTGCAGCATCGAAAACAGGAACGATTTATTATTCAAAAACTCTAGCAGAACATAATGAGTTAAAAGAAAAATATATCACAAGTTCCAAAAAGTAATTAAGACCAAAATTAGCGTTTCATTTAAAATTATGCTAAAATAAACAACGTGTTTTTTACATTAACGAATCGATAACAACATAAAGAGTAGAAAGCGTATGTGTAAGCTTTCTACTTTTCATGTTAGCTCCTTTTCGCTAGGAGGAAAAAAATGAAAGAGGAAATTCATTCTTATATTGAATCCTTAATAAAAGAAAGAGATCCACTATTTCAAGAGATGGAGCAATTCGCTATTCAACACAATGTACCGATAATGGAGTTGGCCGGTATAGAAGTGCTGCTTCAGCTTCTACAAATGCAACGGCCAGCAAAAATATTAGAAATTGGTACTGCAATCGGGTATTCAGCTATGAGAATGGCGGCAGCTCTCCCTGAGGCGAAAATTGTCACGATTGAAAGAGATGATGAAAGATATGAGCAAGCTCTTTCAAATATCTCCAAATCTGAATATCTACATCAAATAAATATTCTAAAAGGCGATGCACTTGAAATAGTGAATGAAGTAAATGAGTTTGGTTCATTTGATGCAATATTTATTGATGCAGCAAAAGGTCAATATATGAAATTTTTCGAATTATATACTCCCTTACTTTCAAAAAATGGTTATGTATATACAGATAATGTCTTATTTAAGGGTCTGGTTGTTAATGATCATATTGAAAATAAACGAATTCGAAACCTTGTTAAGAAAATTAAAAATTATAATGAATGGTTAATGAATCATGATCAATATTCAACAACCATCATACCAGTCGGTGATGGCTTAGCCATCAGTCGAAAACAAAACTAATATTTAAACTTTTTTCTCATTTTTTGTAAACAGATTTGAAAGGGGAACAACCAGTCAATGAGAAGTAAGCCAGCAGTCATTGGTGTCGCAGGTGGATCAGGATCAGGAAAGACGAGTGTTACCAATGCAATATACGACCATTTTAAAGGGCATTCCATTCTTGTATTAGAACAAGATTATTACTATAAAGATCAGAGCAGTTTACCATTTGAAGAGAGATTAAAAACTAATTATGATCATCCACTTGCATTTGATAATGATTTATTAATTGAGCATATCGAGCAGCTTTTAAATTATCAATCGATTGAAAAGCCTGTGTATGACTATACAATACATACACGTTCCGACAAAACCATTATTGTGGATCCTAAGGATGTCATAATTTTAGAAGGAATATTAGTATTAGAAGATGAAAGATTGCGCAATTTAATGGATATCAAACTTTTTGTTGATACAGATGCCGATTTAAGAATCATCCGACGCATGTTAAGAGACATTGAAGATCGAGGCAGAACAATGAATTCTGTTATTGAACAATATACCAATGTTGTACGACCGATGCATAACCAATTTATTGAACCAACAAAACGCTATGCAGATGTAATTATTCCAGAAGGTGGCCAAAATCATGTAGCAATCGATTTAGTGGTTACCAAAATTCAAACAATTCTTGAACAAAAATCATTTTTGTAATACGATAGTCTAGATAATAAATATATTTCTAAGCGCGCGCCCTATTTATAGGACGCGCTATGATGTATTTTCTAACACCTTATACAAATAGAAAATTAGGAGTGAAGGGAATTGGCAGTAGAAAAAGTATTTCCTATGACACAAGCAGGAAAAGAAAAATTAGAACAAGAGCTTGAATATTTGAAAACGGTTAAACGTAAAGAAGTGGTTGAACGTATAAAAATTGCTCGTAGTTTCGGCGACTTATCCGAGAACTCTGAATATGACTCAGCGAAAGAGGAACAAGCTTTCGTTGAAGGACGTGTAACTACATTAGAGAATATGATTCGAAATGCAAAGATTATTGAAGATGATGGGTCAAATTCCGATACAGTATCACTTGGTAAATCAGTAACATTTATTGAATTACCAGATGGGGACGAAGAGACTTACGCAATTGTTGGAAGTGCTGAAGCCGATCCGTTTGAAGGGAAAATTTCAAACGATTCTCCAATTGCAAAAAGCCTGTTAGGCAAGAAAATAAATGAAGAGGTTACCGTACAAACTCCCGGTGGAGAAATGAAAGTGAAAATTATCTCAATTAAATAATAGATACCATCCAAAAAAGTCGAATTCCTTTGGAGAATTCGACTTTTTTAATTCGGATTTTGGGAAAATGGTTATGAATGACTATTTCCGTCAAGAATGAAAGAGTGAACGTGTGAGAATCGAGGTGAGCATATGCGAAGAAAAAGGTATGTTATTTTAGCCAGTTGTATTTTTTTGATTTTTAGCCTGCTAATAGCAAGACTTGTTCAACTTCAATTAGTAGATACAGAATCTTTTTCTAAACATCACATTAATCTTCTTGAAGATAGTGTAAGCCAAAGGACTCAAGAAATTATTATTGACGACGGACGAGGGCAATTTACTGATCGGAATGGAAACCCGTTAACTTATAAAGAAAAATCAGTATTGGTTCTTTTTCCTTTTTTAAAAACAATACAATGGAATTCTGAAAAAGTAGCAAGCATATTAAATATTTCGGAGGATCAACTTTTAGCAGAATTAGAAACTGCGAAAGCTCCATTCATATTTCATGGGAAAACTCCATATATATTATCGGACAAACAGTTAGATGAGATAAATATGTTGAAAATACCTGGCGTGTTTGCCGTGAGAAAAAAATATACCGAATCTGACATATCTGCTGCGCAGTTAATTGGAATAATTGGAGAAGATGCTGATAACTTTCTAAAGAGATACCCCGATAAAAAAGGAATGCAAAATCAAAAAATCGGAATTACAGGTTTACAAAGGCAATTTGACGAATTTTTATTACCTGAAGGCGAGTCAAAACTAGTCTTTCATGTAGATGCCATGGGTGGTCCTCTTTTTGGAATTAACGTTAAATATACAGGTTCCGGTAATTCAAACTACCCTGTTAATATACAAACAACTTTAAATAAAAATTTACAAGAACAAATTGACAAAAAAGTTGACGAGTATGAGATTAAAAAAGGTGGGGTTTTATTATTAGATATCGAAACCAATGAAATTCTAGCAAATATTTCACGTCCGAAAATGAATGTTAAGGACCCTTATAAAAACAATAGTGTGGAAAATGCCATGTTATCACAGCAAATCCCGGGATCAATTTTCAAAACCGTAGTTGCAGCAGCATCTATTGAAACGTCTATTGTAAATGATAATGAAAAATTCCCGTGTAACGAAGATTTGTATGGGAAGAAAGCTGAAAGGCAGCTTGGTGATCTTACATTTGATGAAAGTTTTGCCCAAAGTTGTAATCGGACATTTAGTGAACTAGCAAAAAGATTAAAAAATGAAAATCCTAATTTATTAGAGGAGTATGCTCGTAAGTTAGGCCTTATTGGACAAATTGGCTGGCATGGAGACGTTTTTCATTTTAAAGATTTTAAACAATTAAAGGAAGACGAGGGGCAAATTTTTGCTAAATTAGAAAGTAAGAAAGATGATAATTTAGTTTCTCAAACGGGAATAGGTCAACAAGAAGTACGGCTTACGCCTTTAGGAATTGCAAATATGATGGCTACTATCGCTAGAGGAGGAAAATTACAATCGGTCCAAGCTGTGTCCTCGATTAAATATCACGATGGGACAACAATGATTGATTTTTCAAGCCACGACCTACCTTATCAACCGATTTCAAAAATTACCGCAATGAAACTTCAAAAAATGCTAAGACATGTTGTAACAAATGAAAACGGTACTGGAAGATGGTTTAGGGATCTTCCTTATGAAGTGGCGGGAAAATCAGGTACCGCGGAAACTGGAATATATGCAAATAAAATACAATTACATAATAAATGGTTTGCCGGATATTTTCCATTTAACAATCCTAAATATGCATTAGTTGTTGTAAATTTAGGAGTCCCCGAAGATAAAGGCGGAATCAATCAACTATTTAGCGATATCGTTCAATTGATTCACGAAAATGACACAAACCAAAATAGTATCAACTAACAAATTATTTGCTTCATCTTTTCCTACGTTTAAAGTCATGTTATGATAGAGTCAATGTCTAAAAAGAGAAATCATTTGCATGGATACATTGATTAAACTTTTTGTTTTTAAAAAGGGGGATTTGAACATGGCAAATAATTTTGACAATCAATTTCGTTCCCGATCCGATCAAAGATCAAAACGTCGAAAAACAAACTTAATTTTAAATTCATTAATAGTAATCGTAGTCGTATTGATTATTGTTGTTGCTAGCACGATCTTTTATGGTGGTCGAAACGATGAGAAAAATGCTTCTGCAGCAAAAAACAAAGTATCTCAGCATACAAAAAATAATGATAAATCAACAACAAAAAATAATGATAGTCAAGATAATAAAGTAACAGATGAATCAACGAATGATAGTAATCAAGAAACCAATGAAGAAGCAAATGATGAAACTAAGCAAGACCTTGAAAGCAAAGATACTGTTGTTGAAGATAGCAATGAACCTAATGTCAAAAAATCGTATACGAACCCTAATTGGAAAAGCGTTGGAACTGAACAAACGAATGGTCATCAATATTCTTCCGATCAAAACTCTACTGATTGGAAAGAAAAAGAAATAGCCCTTTCCTATGCAACAGGTATTCCTGTTGATAATATGACTATTTGGTATTTAAGCCGAAATGGAACCGATAATGAAGTAGTTGGAACGATTACTCCAAAAGATCAATCAAAAGTTTATCGAGTATACCTTAGTTGGATCGATGGTCAAGGATGGAAGCCAACAAAAGTATTAGAACTGAAAGAAAATGATATGCGATAGAGAATAGCTATCTGTTCATTGAACAGATAGCTTTTTTTGTGGCAAGTGTATTTTTTTAGTACTTTATTTTATAATAAGATAGAAAAATTAAACGAAAGAGGTTTAGATTATATGAAAATTGCTATTATTGGTGCTATGGAAGAGGAAGTAGCCATATTAAGAGAAAATATAATCGATAGAGAAGTCGAAACAATTGCTGGATATGAGTTTACCACTGGGAAAATGAATGATAAAGAAGTAGTGCTTCTTCGTTCAGGAATTGGAAAAGTGAATGCTGCATTGTCTACTTCGATACTCTTACATCATTACAAACCGGATGCAGTTATTAATACCGGTTCTGCAGGAGGATTTAATCCTAACTTAACAGTTGGTGATGTTGTTATTTCTTCAGAAGTTCGTCATCATGATGTAGATGCAACGATTTTTGGCTATGAGTATGGACAAGTACCACAAATGCCCCCAGCATTTATTGCAAATGAGGAATTAATTAAGGTGGCAGAGGAATGTGCAAAAAATATAAAAGAGATTCAGGTAATAAAAGGATTAATTGCAACAGGTGATTCGTTTATGAATGATCCGGAAAGAGTTGAATTTGTACGTGGGAAGTTCCCGCAACTTCAAGCAGCCGAAATGGAGGCAGCAGCAATTGCACAAGTTGCTTACCAATTTAATATCCCATTTGTAATTATTCGTTCTTTATCAGATATTGCCGGGAAGGAATCGAATATTTCTTTTGATCAATTTTTAGAAACTGCTGCATTACATTCAGCCTCATTTGTTATGGATATCGTTAAACATATCAATTGATTAATTTTCTTCTTTTCCATATTTCCCTGTTATTACATGATAAAACACCTAATAATCTATGATAAAGTATTAATAGATTCATAGAGAAAGTTAGGTGTTACCATGGATAAAGCGAAATCACTTTTTGGAAAAATGAATGATTATAAAAGGTTTGGATTTTCTCTTATCGCATTATCAACTTTCTTATATTTAGGTGTCGTAATGCCTATTGCTGGAAAAACGGTTATGAAAGCATATATATTAATGGGTGGAACGCTCATCCTGTTACTAATAGCTACTATTTTCCTTTTCATTTCAATACGTTGTAAAAAGCTTCTTCTTGAATTAGAAGAAGGAAAAGAATAGTGCATATTTAAGAATAACGCAAAAAATGCGTTATTTTTTTGTTGACAAAAATATGTGTAAGTATGATATTATATTGTACGTTCATTTATTTCGTATACGAAATATTAAGTGAAGTAAATATTCCTTTAGTTAAAGATTGGATAAAAATTTGAAAGGGGAGGAAAATTATTGAGGAAGGTTTTTACCAATGGGTGCTAAAATCATTTTCTCAAATAAAGAATCCGATTGTATGGGCAATAAAAGGTTTAAGTATTTAAATAAAACAAGTTTTGTTGAAAAGTTACAAAAGGTTTGATGATTCATAAGCAAATTATTAATTAACTAGTTAGGGAGGAAAAAGTCATCTATGAATGCAAAACGAATGATTTTAGTTAACGTTATTTTACTAATTATTTTGGTTGGTGGGGGATTTACTGGTTATTACTTTTATAACCGCTCTGTAACTTACTTAAGTACAGATAATGCTCAAATTGCTGGACAACAAGTAAACATCGCTTCACCTGTGAGTGGAAAATTAGTTGATTGGAATGCAAAAAATGGGGATACATTTTCAAAAAATGATAAAATCGCAACTGTACAAACGGTAGGAGATAACGGTCCAGTTAATATGGACATTAAAGCGCCAGCAGATGGAACAATTGTACAAACTAGTGCAGTGAAAAATACAATCGTAGGTGCAGGTTCACCGCTTGCCATTTCTTATGATTTAAAAAAATTATGGGTAACAGCAAATATTGAGGAAACAAAAATTGATGATGTTGAAATTGGTCAAGATGTAGATATTTATGTTGATGCATTTCCTAATACGACAGTAAAAGGAAAAGTTCAAGAAATCGGTTTAGCAACAGCAGGAACTTTCTCATTATTACCAAGTAATAATGCTTCAGGGAATTATACGAAGGAAGTACAAGTAATTCCTGTCAAGATATCAATTGATAGCAATCTTGATTTAGTTCCTGGTATGAATGTGACTGTGCGAATTCATAAGTAGGTGATGACATGTCAATATATATCGCAGGTTATATTCTAATTTCAGTGATTGTATTGTTTGTGGCCAATTTCTTATTACGTAAGAAAAAAGCAAAGCCACAATTACCTGATCCACAAACAGTACGAACTGATATAGCGGAGAACCACCAATTACGAGAAGAGAATAAGAACAATAAAGTAACAGAAACCGATGAAATAATTAATGAAACCCTTCATTCATCTGCTAATACTGAACCAGCTTTAGAATATGTTACAGATCCGGACGGATTAGTAGATGATGAAGAAATTGAAGAAATTGAAGAAATAGTTGAAGATGAAGTTGAAGAAAAAACGGTTAAAAAACAAGAACAGCGTTCAGACCATGGGAGTACGCAGGCAAATCAATTTGAAGGTGTAAGAGGGAAAATTATTGCTGCAGTTATGCTCGGTGCATTTGTCGCCATTCTTAATCAAACACTTTTAAATGTTGCTATTCCGCATATAATGAATGATTTGAATGTTTCTGCAAATACAGTTCAATGGTTATCAACTGGCTACATGCTTACTAACGGAATTTTTATACCGATAACCGCTTTCTTAATTGCCAAGTTAGGAACCAAGAAATTATTGATTTTTGCCATGTTGGCATTTACCATTGGTTCGTTTGTTTGCTCGATCTCCACTAGTTTTTCTTTACTAATGGTTGGCCGTGTAATACAAGCAGCTGGAGCAGGTGTCATTATGCCATTATTAATGACCGTTATGCTGACTATTTTTCCGCCAGAAAAGCGGGGAGCAGCAATGGGAATCATGGGTGTAGCGATGATTTTTGCACCTGCCATTGGGCCGACACTTTCGGGGTGGTTGATTGGACACTACTCATGGCGCGTATTGTTTGATATAGTTGTTCCATTTGGTATTCTCGATCTAATCATTGCAACTGTATGGATGAAGGATGTTACGAAAGTAACTAATCCTAAATTTGATACAGCTGGGTTTATCTTTTCAGCAATCGGATTAGGTTTCCTTTTATACGGATTTAGTGAAGCAGGTAATGATGGTTGGGGCAGCGTTACGGTAATTGTTTCATTACTTGTTGGTATCATTGGCTTAATATTGTTTGTATGGAGAGAATTGACTACGGATAAACCGATGCTAGATCTTCGAGTGTTTAAATATGATATCTTTGCACTAACAACAGTAATTAGTATGGTCATCAATATGGCCATGTTTGCAGCGATGATTTTATTGCCGATCTATTTACAAAACATTCGTGGTTTCACAGCATTAGAATCAGGAATACTTATGTTGCCGGGTGCTATTGTAATGGGGATCATGTCTCCAATATCCGGTATGCTATTTGACCGTGTTGGCTCAAGACCCTTGGCCATTATTGGCTTAATTATTACGGTTCTTACAACATGGCAATTTACGCAATTAACGATGCAAACATCGTATGGACATATTATGCTTCTTTATGTTTTACGATCATTTGGGATGTCGTTCTTAATGACAACTGTAATGACAGAAGGGATGAATCAAATCCCATTACACTTAGCAAGCCATGGAACAGCGGCCTCCAACACTGCTAGGACGGTTGCAGGTAGTATTGGGACTGCCTTTTTAGTCACAGTGATGTCCACTCGTTCTTCTTATCACGAAGCTAATTTTGGAAATATTATTAGCAGTTCTAATGGATTTATAGCGAATAAGTTGAATGAGCTTGGTCAAGGATTAGCAAGTGTGAGTGGATTGCCTTCGCAGGTTGGTCATAGTTTAGCGACAAGTACCATTTATGGAAAGGTAATGCAGCTTTCGACTATAAGTGGAATCAATGACGCGTTTGTCGTGGCAACTGGAATTGCTGCTGTTGCATTAATACTTGCATTCTTTATTAAACGATCAAAACCATCTACAGGTAAATAAATAGAAAAAACCAAAGAAGACCTTTCTTTGGTTTTTTTATTTATTTTTTAAAATTTTAAAAATAATGTTTACAAGACCATTCATTTTGGATATACTTACCTATGTAAGAAAAATTTATTAAAAAGGGAGGTCGACTACTGTGAAAAAATTAGTTGCATTATTTGTTAGCAAAAACTTAATACGTTTAATTCATTCGACCTTGCCGAAATTAGTTGTGCAATAATTTAACTGATATTTTATGCCGCAGGATGAATGAATCCTGCGGCTTTTTGTTGCCATTTATTAGCTATTACCGCAGGAGATCATGTCTTCCTGTGGTTTTTTTATTTAATTAGTATCCCTTTAAAGGAGGTGAAAAGTTATGACATTGAATCTAATATTTATTACTGTAACGATTAAAAAGAGAAATAAAACAATTCAAGAGTGTCTTAATGAAGAAAGAGTTAATAAAATCATTGAACAAAACAAAATGAAGCATATTGAAATTTTTACAAGGGTTCTTTAATTTAAAAAAATATAAATAAGAAGGGAGAGTATGACGATGGTCACTTTTCAAATGACACTGGTCATTTTTCAAATTAAACGATTAAATTCTTTGTGGGTGGAGAAAGATTCCGCCTAGATAAAAATGATTAGGGGTGAATCAGTTGTTTCTGCAAATCATGCTATTAACGATATCATTTCATAAACGGAAAGAAAAAGTTGATCTATAATGGATCAGCTTTTTTTATCATCCACACAGGAATATATTTCCTAATAATTTTCTAAATGGGACAGACACGAACAACTAATGACTTACATAAGCATTAGTTATAGGCACTAGCCTAACGGAGGTGAGAAAAATGTCCGGAATCTTAACAGCTATAGGCTATCTCTTTAAAGAGCTCGTATTTCTTGTGTCTTATGTGAAAAATAATGCTTTTCCACAGCCACTCTCAGCCAGCGAAGAACGGAAATACTTAAAACAAATGGCTGGTGGAGATGAAGAAGCCCGGAACATTTTGATTGAGCACAATCTTCGACTCGTCGCCCATATTGTCAAAAAATTTGAAAATACAGGAGAGGATGTCGAGGATTTAATTTCAATTGGGACGATTGGGCTTATTAAAGCGATTGAAAGTTATTCGGAGGGAAAAGGAACCAAACTAGCCACATATGCCGCAAGATGTATTGAAAACGAAATACTCATGCATTTACGAGCTCTGAAAAAAACAAAAAAAGATGTGTCACTTCACGATCCAATTGGCCAGGACAAAGAAGGAAATGAAATTTCATTAATTGATGTACTAAAATCAGACACAGAAGATGTTTTCGATACGATTCAATTAAGTATGGAATTAGAAAAAGTAAAAGAATATATTGATGTTCTTGATATAAGGGAGAAAGAGGTTATTATCGGCAGATTTGGACTTGATTTACAAAAGGAAAAAACACAACGCGAGATAGCGAAGGAATTAGGTATCTCAAGGAGCTATGTGTCAAGGATCGAAAAAAGGGCATTGATGAAAATGTTTCATGAATTCTATCGTGCTGAAAAGGAAAAGAAGAAGAAACAACAAGAGTGAAGCAAGGCTGCTTTTTCGACAGCCTTGCTTCACTCTTTGTGAATTTAAGAGGGTGACTAATCACCCTTCCATTTCAACGGTGACTTCAGCACTAATAACTAAGGCAACAGCAGTACAAAGGACAAGACCGATAACGACAGCAAACATGTTTTTCACTCCTTCTTAAGTGATCCTTATTTAACTTAAATGTAACATACAAGGTCTTTTTTGGATGAGATAATATTGAACAGATCTTTTCGAATCGATGGCAAAATTGTGAATATTACATTTCGGTTATTGTGTCATTTCAAATATTAGAAAAATTCGGGTTTTTCGTTTATAATAGGAAGGTACGAATATACATACAAGGAGGAAATACTTTGACAACTACGGCATATTCATTAACTTGGGATTTAGATGTTTTCTTTAAGGGTGGAAGTCATTCTGTGGAATTTCAGAGTTTTTTAGATGAAATAAATGATTCTATGAAAGCATTTGAAGCAGAGGTAAAAAAATGGGACGTTTCAAACATATTACAAGAAAAAAATGATTTTCTTAAGCTTTTAAATTCTTTACAAACAAATTCCCAAATGTTGAGGCAAGCAGGGGCTTTTGTTAGCTGTTTGCAAGCTCAAAATATGCAAGATACGAAAGCTAACGAACTTCGAGGAAAGGTTTCGAATTATCTCGCACAACTAAATACCATATTAACGATTTTCGATGATAAATTAAAAACGATTAGTGAAGAAAGTTGGGTTCAGCTTCTTGAGACGGAGGAATTGAAAGATTTACACTTTGTTTTAAATGAGCGCAGAGAAATTGCCAAAGAAATGCTTCCAAAAGAACAAGAAGCGTTAATTAATGCTTTAAGTGTAGATGGGTATCACGGATGGGGCGAAATGTACGATACATTAGTTAGCCAAGTGAAAATACCTTATGAGGAAAATGGTGAGGTTTTCGAACTATCTGTAGGTCAAGCACATAATAAATTTTCACATCCAGATCGAAATGTGCGTGCAAAAATATTTGAAAGCTGGGAGAAAGCATGGGATGAAAAAGCTGAACTTTTTGCCGCTACCTTAAATCATTTAGCTGGTTTCCGTCTTTCCATATACGAAAGCAGGAATTGGGAAGAAGTTTTGAAAGAACCATTAAGCTATAACAGGATGCAGAAAGAAACATTAGAAAGTATGTGGAATGTCATTAGTGACTTTAAAAAGCCACTGACGGAGTATTTAAAAAGAAAGGCAGAGTTATTAGGTGTTCAAAAGCTCAGCTGGTATGATCTTGATGCTCCAATTGGAGATGTAAATAGTCATTTTAGTTATCAAGAAGGAGCAGAATTTATTATTCAGCATTTCAGTGAATTTGGAGACCAATTAGCTGAGTTTACGAAAAAAGCTTTTGAAGATCGCTGGATTGAAGCCGAAGATCGTTCAGGAAAACGCCCTGGTGGTTTTTGTACCTCATTCCCTGTAAGTGGCCAATCAAGAATATTTATGACCTATTCAGGTACGCCTTCCAATGTTTCAACACTTGCACATGAGCTTGGGCATGCATTTCATTCGTATGCATTAAAGAATGTTCATCCTTTAAATAGAAATTACGCAATGAACGTCGCTGAAACAGCATCTACTTTCGCTGAAATGATTGTTTCTGATGCTTCGGTTAAAAACGCTAAGAACGATGCAGAAAAACTAGCACTATTAGAAGATAAAGTTCAGCGAACAGTTGCTTTACTCATGAATATTCATGCCCGTTTCCTATTCGAAACTAAATTTTACGAAGAGCGTAAAAAAGGGATCGTTGGGAAAGACAGACTAAACGAGTTAATGTTAGAAGCGCAAAAAGAGGCATATGGCGATTGTCTTGAGGAATATCATCCATTATTTTGGGCCTCAAAACTTCATTTCTTTATAACTGGGGTCCCTTTTTATAATTTCCCATATACATTTGGCTATTTATTCTCATTAGGTATTTATGCGCAAGCACAAAAAGAAGGAAAGGGATATGAGGAAAAGTATATGGCGTTACTAAGAGATACTGGCTCGATGAAAGTTGAGGATCTCGCAAAGAAACATTTGAATGTTGACCTTTCTAAACGTGATTTTTGGGAAGAAGGAGTACAGCTTTGTATAAAAGATATTGAGGAATTTTTAGAAGCGACAAAAAACTAACAAAAAGCCGGCACTCACTGCCGGCTTTAAATTTGTCATTCTTAAAACTTTTTTAATTTGAATGAAGCAATCATAAAAAGTGCTAAAATAAGAATAATAAATAGGTATAAATGCGATGGAAGGATTGGTAATGCAAGATAACTTAATGTTGCAAGACAGCCTGCCGCTGTAATAGGTAGTCCAGTAAAATATCCATTGCTTTCAGTAATGTTAAAACGTGCTAAACGGAAAGCGCCACAGCCGATATAAAAAACTGTAAAAAATAAACCTGGATAGCCAAATGAATGCAATATTCCTTGATATAATAAAATAGCGGGAGCTACACCAAACGAAACAATATCACTCATGGAGTCTAATTGTTTACCTAAATCGGATTCTATATTTAATTTTCTTGCGATTAAACCATCAAAACGATCGGCAAGTGCTGCAGTAAATATTAAAATAACACTTAAATTTAATTGTCCATTTATGGCAACTAATGTTGCAAATCCACCTAATCCTAAATTTAATAGAGTTAGTAAATTTGCGGTTTGAGATCTTAGTTTTTTAATTGTTTGATCAATTACATTAGAATGAAACATTGTTTTCACCTCCTGTACAAATTAAAGGATTAACATTTTTCTATTTTATTATATAATAATATTTTATTATATAGTGAAAAGACCTTAAAGTTAAGAGGATATTTTAAAAAGTGGAGGAAAAGTTTTGAAAAAATGGATTTATCGTTCCTTGATTGAATTAACAAACCACCAATTTTTGTCAAATCTAATAAAGAATTTTACACAATCGAAAATAAGCAAGCCGTTCATTAAATCATATGCTAAATTGTATCAATTAAATCAAGATGAAATGATGGATGAATTACATACATATTCATCATTACATGATTTATTTACACGAAAATTAAAATTACATGCACGTGAAATTATTAAAGACACAAATGCTGTTACCAGTCCTGTAGACGGAGTAATCGAGGATTTTGGTGCCATAACAGCCAACAAAGAAATGATCGTAAAAGGAAAACCCTATTCTATACAGGAAATGATCGGTGAACATACAAATATTGATAAATATATTGATGGGATTTTTATCATCCTATATCTAAGTCCTAAACATTATCACCGGATACATAGTCCAGTGACAGGAGAACTTATTAAGCAATATGCTTTAGGGACGAAATCTTATCCAGTAAATAGGCTAGGGTTGAAATATGGACGATCTCCACTAGCCAAAAATTATCGGGTAGTATCTGAAGTAGAACATAATAAGGGAACCGTGCTTGTCGTTAAAGTTGGGGCGATGTTTATTAATTCTGTAGAATGCACCGCATTGTCGAATACATGGGTTAAAGGTGAGGAAATTGCTTATTTTTCCTTTGGTTCAACCGTTGTCCTATTATTTGAAAAGAACACATTTTCATTAAATAATGAAATTCAAACGCCTAAAGATGTGAAAATGGGTGAGCTTTTAGGGTATTTAACGGATAAATAATAGAAGTGATTTACATGAAAATATCCCTACATCATATGTAGGGATACATATTTACGAAGATATTTTCATGCGATTCGTTAAGGAACGTCGATGAATTTCTGTTTCAATGAGGCGTATAAAATCCTGGCTTAACTTTAATTCTTTTGCTTTAAAGTAGGATTCAATTAATAATTCATCTGATAATTTTCTCATTATAAGCCATCACCTCCAAAAAATTAGTTCTAAAATTAAATCCTTTTACATAAACTAGTATGTTTAACATGTTGTACCCTAACTCTAACAAAGATAAACGGATAGAACAAGCGTTCTTTTTATCCACAAATAAGAGTGGATAACCTGTGATTAACTTGTATATAAATCTTCTTAAGCTAGAAAAAACAATGTGAGTTTTGTGTATAAAGTTATCCACAATGTTGGGAATTGATGGATTTTGTCGAAATTTTTTAGTAATAAGTTTTCATATTTTATTTTTATTTTGAATCAGGAACCAAAATTGGTATGATAAAGTGTAATATAAATTGCTTTTTGTAGGACGTATGTTCGTTGACTATAGATTGGAGTGTCTATGATTGTTGTTGAAAAAATTTTTACCAAATGAGCATGTTAAAAATGTGTTTTTTATTAAGCCAGAATCGCTAAAAGAAAAAGGGATCAAAGCGATAATTACCGATTTAGATAATACATTAGTAGAATGGGACAGGCCGAATGCAACACCTAAGCTCATTCACTGGTTTGAAGAAATGAAAAAGCATAATATCCAAGTAACGATTGTATCGAATAATAATGAAAAACGAGTAAAGGAATTTGCGGACCCATTAGGGATTCCTTTTATCTTTTTAGCGAGAAAACCATTAACAAAAGCTTTTAATCGAGCAATAAAATTGATGGAAGTTAAAAAGGAAGAAACTGTCGTAATTGGAGATCAACTTCTTACAGACGTGCTTGGTGGGAATCGCAGTGGATTTTATACTATCCTTGTCATTCCTGTGGCACAATCAGATGGATTCATGACTCGTTTTAATCGGAAAATAGAAAGACGAATCATGTCATCTTTTAAGCGAAAAGGATTAATTAATTGGGAGGATTAACATTGACAGAATATATTTGTATTGGGTGCGGAGTAGCCGTTCAAACAGAAAATCCGAATGGACTTGGCTACGCTCCACCATCCAGCTTAAATAAGGAAACATTAATTTGCCAACGGTGTTTCCGTTTAAAACATTATAATGAGGTACAGGATGTATCGCTTACCGACGACGATTTTTTGAAAATATTAAATGGACTCGGAAAAGTGGACGGGTTAATTGTAAAAATTGTCGATATCTTCGATTTTAATGGCAGCTGGTTACCTGGACTTCATCGTTTTGTTGGAAAAAATCCTATCCTTCTTATAGGAAATAAAGAAGATTTATTGCCTAAATCTGTTAAGCGTGCTAAGCTTACAAACTGGATGAAACAGCAGGCGAAACAATTAGGTCTTCAACCATTGGATGTTCTCCTTGTCAGTGCAACAAAAGGCCACTCCATTGATGAAGCAATGGAGGCAATCGATACCTATCGAGAAGGTAAGGATGTCTATGTTGTTGGGTGTACAAACGTCGGGAAATCCACGTTTATTAATCGAATAATAAAAAATGTTACTGGAGAAAATGAAGTGATTACAACATCTCATTTCCCGGGAACAACTCTCGATATGATCGAAATTCCACTAAGCGACGGCAGTGCATTGATTGATACACCGGGGATTATTAATCACCATCAAATGGCACATTTCGTTGATAAGAGAGACTTAAAGGTCATTACACCGAAAAAGGAAATTAAGCCAACCATTTTTCAATTAAATGAGGAACAGACATTATTTTTTGGTGGACTTGCCCGCTTAGACTATATAAGTGGTGGAAGAAGGTCACTCGTTTGTTATGTATCTAATGAATTAAAAATTCACCGGACGAAAGTAGAAAATGCTGATCAACTATATGAAAAACATGCCGGAGAAATGCTGCAGCCTCCAAGAAAAAATGACATGGATGAATTTCCTCAGTTAGTCCGTCATGAATTTATGATTAAAGAGGGGAAAACTGATATTGTCTTTTCAGGACTTGGGTGGGTAACCATCAATGAACCTGGAGCAAAGGTTGCTGCATACGTACCAAAAGGTGTTAACGTTATGCTCAGGCCTTCACTTATATAGATAAAAAATAAACTTAAAGGGAGTAATGGCTATGGGAAACTTGTATGGGGTTATCGGGGATCCAATTGCACATTCTTTGTCACCACTTATGCATAATGATGCATTTCGATCTTTACAATTAGATCATAATTATTATCCTTTTCATGTGACTCCTAGTCATTTACCGGATGCAGTAAAAGGAATGAAAGCACTTGGAGTGAATGGATTTAATGTGACAATTCCTCATAAAGTTACTATTCTTCCTTTACTAGACAAAATTGATTCATTAGCAAATGCGATTGGTGCAGTAAATACCGTTGTCCGAGAAAATAATGAATTAGTTGGTTATAACTCTGATGGACTAGGATTTATTCGTGCATTAAAAGAAGAATGGAAAGCTGATCTTGAAAATGAAAAGGTATTAATTATTGGGGCAGGAGGGGCAGCAAAAGCGATTTATTACTCGCTTGTTTATGATGGTGTGCAAACAATCGATATTTGTAATCGCACGCCTGAACGAGCTGTACAACTGGTTCAGTCCTGCCCTTATCCTTCGCAATCAAATGTGTTGCTGATGGAGGAAGCAGAAGAAAATTTGGGGGAATATACTTTACTAATCCAGACGACATCCATCGGGATGATTCCGAATATTACTGATTCACCTATTTCTGTACAAAATATAAAACCAGGTACACATGTCGTTGATATTATCTATAATCCTTTTGAAACAATGATTTTAAAGGAAGCAAAGCAAAAGGGTGCTACAACTAGTAATGGACTGGGAATGTTTATTTACCAGGGTGCAATCGCCTTTGAAAAATGGACTGGCCAAACACCAAATATTAATAGAATGAAAAATATAGTCGCAAATCATTTAGGAGGAAATTCTATATGCTAACAGGAAAACAAAAACGCTTTTTACGTTCAAAAGCTCATCATTTAAATCCAATTTTTCAAGTAGGAAAAGGCGGAGTGAATGATAATATGATTAAACAAATTTCAGAGGCACTTGAGGCCCGCGAATTAATCAAAATAAGTATTTTACAAAATTGTGATGAAGACCGAGATACTGTAGCAAAAAGTTTATCAGTGGGATCAAAAGCAGAGCTAGTTCAAATTATCGGAAACATGATTGTCCTTTATAAAGAATCAAAAGAAAACAAGCAAATAACGCTTCCGTAGGTCGTAAATATTATGAAGAAACGAGTCGGAATTTTAGGAGGCACTTTTGATCCACCGCATCTCGGGCATTTAATTGTTGCTAATGAAGTATGGCAGGCTTTAAAGTTAGATGAAGTACGATTTATGCCAAATCAAGAACCACCTCATAAAGATCGGAAAAGTAATGTGACCAATAAAGATCGAGAAATGATGCTATCAATGTCAATAAATGATCACCCCCATTTTTCAATTGAACTTATTGAATATGAAAGGGCAGGACGTTCATATACATACGATACGATGAAGCTGTTAAAGACACGTGAAAGCGATGTAGAATTTTTCTTTATTATTGGTGCGGATATGATTGAATATTTACCAAAATGGTACAATATTGAAAAGCTAAACGAGATAGTCCAATTTGTTGGAGTAAATAGACCTGGACACTCAGAAAAAACCCAATATCCAGTAATAAACGTTAGAATTCCAGATATTAATATATCCTCGACGATTATTCGTAATAAAATTCAAATGAAACAATCTATCAAATATTTAGTCAAAGATGAAGTCGTGGAATATATAAAGGAGCACGAATTATATGGAAAGGAATAAAGCTTTAGAATTAGTAGCGAAACAACTGACTGAAAAACGCTATATCCATACGTTGGGAGTGACAGAAACAGCGGTTCACTTAGCTGAAAAATATCGAGTGGACGAAAAAAAGGCTGAATTAGCGGCAATTTTTCATGATTATGCAAAATTTCGGCCACTCAATGAAATGAAACAAATTATTGTTCAGGAAAAATTTGATGAACTTTTACTACATTATAATCCTGAATTATGGCATGCACCTGTTGGGGCTTATTTAGTTCAACAAGAAGCTGGAATTCAAGATATAGAAATATTGGATGCCATTCGTTACCATACATCGGGCAGAAAAAATATGACTGATCTTGAAAAGGTCATTTATATTGCCGATTACATTGAACCTGGTCGAAGTTTTCCAGGAGTAGAGGAAGCAAGAAAAATAGCTGAAAAAGATTTGGATGAGGCATTATTGTTCTCAGTACGTAATACAATCCAATTTTTGATGGATAAACAACAAGCTGTATATCCAGATACGTTTGAATTATATAATGATATCGTAATGAAAAAGGAGAGATACATGCATGGAAAAAAATGAACTACTATTGACAGCAGTAAAAGCAGCAGATGATAAACGAGCAGAGGACATTGTTGTTCTAAATATGAATGGAATCTCACTAATTGCCGATTATTTTTTAATTTGTCATGGGAATTCAGATAAGCAAGTACAAGCAATTGCAAATGAGCTAAAAGACAAAGCTGAAGAAACAGGTTATCATGTAAGAAGAATGGAAGGCTATGATGAAGGGAAATGGGTATTAATCGATCTTGGAGATATAGTAGCCCATGTCTTCCATCGTGATGAACGTGCATACTATAATTTAGAACGCCTTTGGGGTGATGCACCAACAGTAGATATTCAAAGTGAGCTAACACCATGAGTTATGGGGACTTTGCTTATGTGTACGATTTTCTCATGCAAGATGTCCCATATGATAGATGGTTAGAATTCTTTCAAAGGAAGGCAGACGCATATAAATCTTCAGGGGAAAAAGTAATGGATTTGGCATGTGGTACAGGTGAATTGTCAATAAGATTGGCCAAATTAGGATATCAAGTTACCGGTGTTGATTTGTCTGAAGATATGTTAATGGTTTCCAGTGAAAAAGCAAATAAGGAAAACGTTCAACTAAGCTTATTTCAGCAAAATATGAGTCAGTTAGAGGGCCTGGGATTATATGATGTCATTACTGTTTTTTGTGATTCCTTAAACTACTTATCTTCTCCTCAAGAAGTACAAGAAACATTTAAAAGAATTCATGACCATTTACAGGAGAATGGATTGTTTTTATTTGACGTACATTCTATTTATAAGATGGAACATATTTTTTCTAATCAAACGTTTACGGAAATCGAGGATGAAGTTTCATACATATGGAATTGTTTTGAAGGGGAACATCAATATTCTGTTGAACATGAATTAACTTTTTTCGTATTGGATGAAAAAACTAGTCAATATTCACGATTTGATGAACTTCATAAACAAAGAACCTTTACTGAAAATGATTATCTTTTATGGTTGAATGAAGCGGGTTTTGATGTTCTTGAAGTCTCGGCAGACTTTTCAAATGAAAAGCCAAAAGAGGAATCGGAAAGAATTTTTTTTGTGTGTAAGAAAAAATAAACATGATTAAAAGTCGGTTTTCAAAATATTTATTGAAAACCGACTTTTTTTGAAGGAATTTCTCAATGATTGTCGAAAGTATTATTTAGTAAATTGTTTATTTACTATTTCTAAATCCTCTTTAAATTTCTCATGCGTCGCTTCAAAGAGTTTTTCGAATACATCGCCAAGCTCCGTTTCAAGAACTTTAATACCTTCTCCAGTAATTCCGCCTTTTACACAAACTTTTTCTTGTAAGGTTGGCAATGAATAGTACCCTTTTTTAAGTAATTCACCTAGCCCTACTAACATTTCACCCGTTAAGATTGTTGCTGTTGATTGATCAATATCCGTTTTTGCAACTGCACCATCAATAAACCGTTGACTAATGTAACTAAAAAAAGCTGGTCCGCAACTAACGATGTCTGATGACACCCTTGTAATCTTTTGGTCAATTTCTATAGGCGTAGAAATGAAGGAAAATAATTCTTGAATGTTTCTTTTCCAAAGATCATCGCATTTTTCACTATAAGTAAGTAAGGATACTCCCGATAACGCTCGATTAGTAATACTAGGTATTGCTCTTGCGCATGCTGTATCTAAAACGGAATCTAATTGTTCGACAGATATTGGACTCGTAATTGAAACAACACATTTATTAGCAGTAAATAATGGCTGATTTTGTTTTATTAATGGATAAATGTCATGCGGTTTAACACAAATAAAGATTAATTCTGCATGTTTAATAACATCGGCTGGATTTTCGCAAACATGTATCGTTGGATACTTATCATTAAGTGCCTCCGCTTTAGACCGAGTTCGATTAGTTATATAGAAATTGGAAGGTGAAATTGCCTTGCCATCTATAAATGATTCGACAAGTATACTCCCCATATTTCCAGTTCCAATGATACCTACTTTCATATTCAACACTCCTTGAGAGTTCTATAACCTATATCCTATAACCATCCAATTTAGTTATCTATTCATAAAACTTTATGTTTCCAAGGTCGTCTGTATTCATGAAATTAAAAATAGAGGTGATTAGTTTGAAAAAAATTGTTGTACAATATAAGTTTCCCCTTATTGTGATTGGAATTCTAGTTGTTGCATTTTATCTGTTTGTTCAGTCAAATGATGAGATAAACGACAGCAATGAATTTTCAAATTCACTTGTAGAAAAAGATAGTGAAAAGTCTCAAGAAGAAAATGGAACCAACAATGAAATTACTAGAATGGTTGTTGACGTTAAAGGAGAAGTAATGAATCCGGGAATATACGAAGCAAGTACTGATGAACGGATTCAAGATTTAATAACAAGAGCAGGCGGATTTAGGAAAAAAGCCGATCAATCGAAAGTGAATTTAGCACAAAAAATAAAGGACGAGATGGTAATTTATGTTCCGAAAATCGGTGATAAAACATCGGATATTTCTATAAATCCTACATCAGATTCAAGTAATGATACGGGAAAAGTGAACATAAATAATGCAACGAGTGAACAACTTCAAACGATATCGGGGATTGGTCCATCTAAAGCAGCCGCGATTATTGAGTATCGAGAAAAGCAAGGTTTATTTAAAGGAATAGAGGACATTAAAAATGTAACTGGCATAGGGGATAAAACATTTGAAAAGTTAAAAGATAGTATTACTGTCGATTAAGCCATTTCTTACCCATTATTTATTGTTTGACTATGAAAGATAGATGCCGCACACTATAGGTTATAGAGGAAATTTGTCGAATACTGACTTGAAAGGAAGGGAAATATGGAAAGAATTTCATGGCATCAATATTTTATGGCGCAAAGTCATCTATTATCCTATCGAAGTACATGTACTAGATTAACCGTAGGTGCGACAATTGTTCGTGATAAACGAATTATTGCGGGTGGCTATAATGGTTCAATTGCTGGCGGTGAGCATTGTATTGATGAGGGGTGTTATGTGATAGATAACCATTGTGTAAGAACGATTCATGCAGAAACAAATGCAATCTTGCAATGTGCAAAATTCGGTGTTCCTACTAATAATGCCGAAATTTATGTAACACATTATCCATGCTTGCAATGTTGTAAATCGATTATTCAAGCTGGGATTAAATCTGTCTATTATGCAGAGGATTACAAAAATCACCCATATGCAAGTGAATTATATGAAAAAGCGGGTGTACATGTCGAACAGGTTCCATTTGATAAATCTGTCTTTGCTAATATTGTGGCAAAATAAATCAACCTATCCTAAAAATAGGAGGTATTATGAGAGGTTATTGGGTGTTCTTGGCGATTGTAGCTCTTTGTGGTTGTTCTATTTCATTAGACATTCATTGGGGGCTCGTTATCCTTTTTCATTTAGTTTGGATTCGTATTTTCTTCCTTAGAAAACGATATTTAATTTATTCTTCAATTATTATTTATGTACTATTTATTTCTATTAGCTATTGGTTTAACGACCATCGAAAAACAGTTTTAAATCCCACCCAAACAATGTTTATCGTTTCATTTAATGAATCACCCTTAGTAGATGGTAATCAATTAAAATCAATAGTCAAAACGATACAAAATGAAAAAATTGTATTAAAATATAAAATTCAAACAGAAGAAGAAAAGGAAAGAATCTTAAATACAATAAAAAATGGACAATATTGTACGATATCAGGCGAGTTAATCCGACCTGATGTTAACAGAAATGAAAACCTATTTAATTATAAGGAATATTTATTTAGAAACAATATCCACTGGATATTAAATGGATCTATGATAACGGAATGTAAAGATTCGAATAAACATTTTATTACGAAGTTAAAACAACTGCGAGAACAAGGATTAAAAAATATAGATCGTTCATTCTCCGATGAAATTGCCCCTTATGCGAAGGCACTAATATTTGGTGATAGTAGCAGTTTTAGTGATGAAATCTATTCTTTATATCAGCGATTGGGGATTGTCCATTTATTGGCTATTTCCGGCCTTCACGTAGGAATAATCTCGGCAGCGATTTTTTACCTTCTTATTCGAATTGGGTTTTCACGAGAGTTTTCAAGCTATGTTTTACTTGCTCTTCTTCCTATTTATGCATTACTTACCGGTGTGAATCCTCCAGTAGTCCGAGCAGCATGTATGTCAATGCTAGTCATCGTTTCAATCCAAAAGAAATTCCCGTTCTCCTCTTTAGATGCACTTTCCATAAGCTTTATATTATTTCTTATAAGAGATCCTTTTATCCTTTTTAATATTGGCTTTCAATTATCATATACTGTTTGTTCCTCAATTATTTTAGCTTCTAAATCTATCCTTCCAATATATAAACATTATTTAGCAAAAACAATGATGGTTTCTTTCGTTTCTCAACTGGCTGCTATTCCGATTTTGTCCGTCCACTTTTTTGAGTTTTCGATTATAAGTATAATCAGCAATGTTCTTTATGTTCCCTTTTATACATTTATCGTCTTGCCATTATTAATCATCACGTACTTTTTTACATTTACACATAATGCCGTTTTCACTATTTTTGAAAGAGCATCCGGATGGATGATATTTCTATCGGAGAAGATAGGGCAAATGATTGATGTAAAAGGTACGGTTTTAGTTATTGGAAAGCCGGGTATAATCGTTTTAATATTATTTATCGTTGCAACACAATGGGTATTCTTTATGCTAGAAAAAGGCAATTCCGTCATAAAATCATTAGTTCCTCTCGTACTACTAATAGGGTTTATTAAAGTTTTCCAAATATATTCTCCGCAAGGGGAAGTGACATTTATAGATGTTGGTCAAGGAGATAGTATTCTAATTCGACTACCGTTTAATCGAGGAACTTACTTAATTGATACAGGTGGACAACTGGATTTTCAACAAGATGAATGGAAGAAGAAAATAAAGAAATTTGAAATCGGAAATGATATTATTATTCCTTTATTAAAAAGTAAAGGAATAACTGCGATTGACAAGATGGTATTAACTCATAGTGATGCAGATCATATTGGCGCTGCGAGTGAAGTAATGAAAAATCTTTCTGTAAAACAAATCCTTTTATCTCCTAACTCTTGGGAGAAGCCATTAATGAGTAATACATTAGATGTTGCGAAAAGTCTCGACGTCCCATTACGGGTCGTAAAAGCTGGAACCAAATGGACGAATTCGTCAGGAGTTTTTCAATTTGTCTCGCCATTTGATGATACGTATGAAGGGAATAATGATTCATTGGTGCTTTACGCGGAATTCGGAGGAAAACGATGGTTATTTACGGGAGACTTAGAGGAACAAGGTGAAACGGAACTTTTAAACAAATACCAATTTGAAATTGATGTGTTAAAAGTAGGACATCATGGAAGTATAAGCTCATCGTCCGAAAAATTTATTAATGTATTAAAACCTAAATATGCAATCATCTCTGCTGGTAAAAATAATCGATATGGCCACCCACGACCGGAAGTTCTGGACCTGTTGGCAATTCATCGTATCCAAATTTTTCGTACAGATCAACAAGGGGCAATTCAATATAAATTTTATCAAAATAATGGAACCTTTCATACCACTCTTCCATAGAATAAAGTACTTAAACATACTTAAAGGATACAACAATCAAGGTTCGTTAAATGAATGAGGGAGTTTGCAAAAGCAAACTCCCTCACAAATTCATCTTATTCGCCGACAAATTTGATGACAGTTGCGATGATGAACATAACAGCAAAAAGTGCAAATGAAACACCAAAGCCAACTCCTGAATCGATTGCATCGTTACGCTTTGACTGTACATTTTTTTCGAATTGGTTCACAACTACCCCTCCTATTTCCACTTTAGTATAGACTATTTGATTAAAAAAATCTATATATCAATCAAATGCCTACATTGACAAGAGTTAACACATATACTTTTTAAGTATTTCGGCGAAAATAGTATAAATAAAGGCTACCGTTGATAAAGAAGTTTCCTAGGCCTTTTTTATCAGCGTTAACTATAGATTTGGGGATTTGACTTCAGGATGGAGCGAGTCCCCTTTAATTTGTTCTCCCATAATACTTGTCAAAATCCATTTCCTTTTTTACGATAGTATATATAATTCCTTTTAGAAAGAAGGATTCAAAAGATGATTGACATATGGAAACAGATTGAGAAAATGCAATTTTCACCGATATATCTATTATATGGAATAGAAAGCTATTTAATCAATGAGACAAAGCAAAAATTAGTGAAGAATGTGTTAACAGATGAGGAAATGGACTTTAATTTAGCTAATTATGACCTTGAAGAGACCTCCATTGAAGTAGCGTTAGAGGATGCTGAAACGTTTCCATTTATGGGTGAAAAAAGATTAATTTTCTTACATAACGCTTTTTTTCTCACCTCAGAAAAAGGAAAACAACGCGTGGAACACAATTTATCAAAACTAGAGGAGTATATACAAAACCCGCCTCCCTACACGATTTTAGTTATTATTGCTCCTTATGAAAAACTTGATGAACGAAAAAAAATAACGAAACAATTAAAAAAACATGCATCCATACTAGAAGCTAAGAAATTAAATGAAATTGATCTGAAAAAATGGGTGCTACAAAAAGTGGCGGAAAATGAAGTTCATATAGATGACGATGCTGTTGACTTATTAATAACTTTGGCGGGAACAAATTTAATGATGCTTTCAGCTGAAATAGATAAACTCTCATTATTTGTAGGTGTTTCTAATTCAATTAAGGGCGAAACCGTAGAAAATCTTACCTCTCGCTCATTGGAACAAAATATTTTTTCTTTAGTAGACAAGGTAGTCCATCGAAAAATTAGTGAAGCGCTAAGAATTTATTATGATCTTTTAAAACAAAATGAAGAACCGATTAAAATATTATCGATATTAGCCAATCAATTTCGCCTTCTTTATCAAACGAAGGAACTCCAAAGAAGGGGATATGGACAACAACAAATGGCCACCTATCTAAAAGTCCATCCATTTAGAATAAAACTTGCCGCGGGACAAGCCAAACTATTTTCGGAGGAAGAGTTAAAAAGAATAATGTTATTATGCGCGGACAGTGATTATCAAATGAAGACAAGCGGCATGAATAAGATCATGATTATTGAAATGCTTCTTTTTAAACTGAGTAAAAGTGCATAAAAAAACGATCCTCGTTTAGGATCGTTTTTTTTGTTAGTTACAGACTAATTTATTATGCATTTACAGTGTTTAATTTTTTCATTAAACGTGCTTTTTGTCTGTCCGCAGTGTTTTTATGGATAAGACCTTTTGATGCTGCTTTATCAAGTTGACTAACAGCGGTAACTAATAGGTCTTTTGCGTTTTCATCTTTATTTACAACAGCAGCTTCGAATTTCTTCACAGCAGTACGCATAGTTGATTTCATAGCAGAGTTGTGTGCATTGCTTTCAGTGCTAGTTTTTACACGTTTGATTGCAGATTTGATATTTGGCATTTCTTTCACCTCCTACGAGTAACAAAACCATTACTCGACTTTCACAATCCTTAACAATAAGAACAAGTGATATTTTATCAAACGAACCTTGATAATGCAATACTTACAGCTGAAAAAAGAATTTCTAAAATGAAATCGCCATGAGATTTAATAGTGGCAATCACACAATAAATGAATGAATTTTTTTCGAATAGGAGAAGATAGACAGTATGTAAAAAATATTCCACCAATTGTTTATGTTTACATAGGGAGGTTATTTCAAATGGCAAAAGATCATCAACTTGATTTAAGTTTATATTCCGTACGAACCGATTTAGCTGTTGAAGCGAATGATTTGGCAGTTGAAGAGAAAGCAAAAAGAAATGAAGAAGGGACGGAAATTGAAGGTGTAATTATTAAGGAAAGGAATGAAGGAGGAATTAAAATCTCTAATGTTGAGATTACAAAACAAGGAGAACAAACAATTGGCAAAAAAGCAGGGAATTATTTAACAATAGAAGTGCAAGGAATCCGTCAACAAGACGCCGATCTGCAGCAACAAGTGGAAGAGGTATTTGCTAACGAATTTAGCCGTTTTTTACAATCTTCGAATATTCCCAGTGATGCAAGTTGTTTAATTGTAGGTTTAGGAAATTGGAACGTTACTCCCGACGCATTAGGTCCACTTGTTTGTGAAAATGTTATCGTAACTCGTCATTTATTCGCGTTACAGCCTGAGAATGTCGAAGAGGGCTATCGTTCGGTTAGCGCAATCGCACCCGGAGTAATGGGGTTAACAGGGATAGAAACGAGCGATATTATTTTTGGGGTAGTTGAAAAATCAAAACCTGACTTTATTATTGCCATTGATGCACTTGCATCTCGTTCAATCGAAAGAGTAAATGCAACAATTCAAATCTCTGATACTGGAATTCATCCTGGATCAGGTGTAGGAAATAAAAGGAAAGAACTAAGTAAAGAAACATTGGGAGTACCCGTCATTGCTATCGGTGTTCCGACAGTGGTAGATGCAGTCTCTATTACAAGTGATACGATTGACTATTTGTTAAAACATTTTGGCAGAGAAATGAAAGAAGGGAATCGGCCGTCTAGTTCATTAGCGCCATCGGGGATGACATTTGGAGAAAAACGTGTATTAACGGATGATGATCTACCTGGGGAACAGCATCGAAAAATGTTTATGGGGATCATTGGCACACTTGGTGAGGATGAAAAACGAACATTAATTCAAGAGGTGTTAGCCCCCCTCGGTCATAACTTAATGGTAACCCCAAAGGAAGTAGATGTTTTTATAGAGGATATGGCAAATCTATTAGCTACAGGCTTAAATTCAAGTCTCCACCATGCGGTGAATCAAGAAAATGTTGGCTATAAAACGAGATAGGAGTCTCGTAAGATTCATTATTTATTAGTATAAATATACTTCAAATTTGTTCTACTTTTCCTAGTAAAAACATACATTACTTATAAAATTACTAGAAAGGGTGGAACAATGAAATCCTATAAAAATCGTAGCTATGTGTTTACCGTTAATATTTCTACTGTTATTAAAGCGGGATTTATTTGTTTATTAACATTCCTTATCATGTTTTCTTTATCTGGCATTATCTCCTCGTTAAAACCGGGATTTCAGGTAAATTCGGCCATCATTCACAAAGCAACAAAGAACATATCGAGTAAACTATTATTTCAATTCTTGGCTGCAGATACTCAAATGATCAATGCGACAATTTTGTCAAGAGAGAAGCCCCCAAGCATTTTTACTATTTTGTTAAATTCAGCAACAAATATTAGCTTTAAGGATCCAAGAAGTTTTTTGGGCAGGGAGCTTCCTGGATTCACCTTTTTTGATAGCGAAATATTAGTTGCAGGCGAGGGGACAAATTTTACTAATCTTCCAATTGAATCGGTGCCATCGGACAAAGTTTTTAAATCAAAAAAAGATCCAAAATTAAAAAATACTTTAAATTTAGATGAAAAAGATCATAAACAAGACAATAAAGTTTTATCTAAAAGTGAGAAGCCTTCAGTGTTTATTTATTTTACACATACGCGTGAATCCTTCTTACCATATTTAGATGGAGTAGACGATCCAGATGCAGCACAACACTCCGTAGTTAACGTTACAAAATTGGGGAAAAAGTTAAAAGAACAATTAGAAGATCGAGGAATCGGAACGACGGTGGATAGTACGGATGTTCAAACTGAATTATTGGCAAAAGGATGGAAATATCCTCAATCCTATCAAGAATCTCGTGAATTAGTACAAACAGCGATGACTAATAACAGAAATCTTCATTATTTTATCGATATTCATCGGGATTCTCGCCGGAAAAAGGATACAACGATCACTATTAACGGTAAATCATATGCAAAAATCGCATTCGTAATTGGTGGAAATAACCCAAACTATGAAAAAAATGCACGATTAGCGAAACAATTAGATACTCGATTAAAGAAAAATTATAAGGGCTTATCCCGAGGGGTTATCAAAAAAGAAGGCGCATTAACGAATGGAAGGTTTAATCAGGACTTATCAGGCAATGCTTTCCTAATAGAGGTTGGTGGTGTGGACAACACTTTTGATGAGATGTACCGCACAACTGCTGCACTTGCAGATGTATTTAGTGAATATTATTGGCAAGCCGAAAAGGTTAATGGGAACCAGTCTGATCCTCCAGCAGCACAATAACGAAGAAATGAATATCTATCAAAGGGGTGATTTGCAAGTGAAACGTTTTATGCTGAAATGTGTGCTAATATGCGGAGCTTTATTTATTGGTGTGTTAATGGGAATGCAAAAAGCGAATGTTGGTATGGTTGAAATGAAAGGGTACCATGATGACAGCTTCAAATCACCCCTGACAATTGAAGAAAAAGGGGACGGGGAGGTAGAAGCATCTGTATTAGGGAAAAATATTTCTTCACATGATCTAGATAAGAAAAATGAAAAAATAAAAGAGATACAAGCTTTTAATTTTTTCTCATCCCTAGGAAAATCGATGGCAAATATTATTTCTAGTATTACCGAAAAGGTAATTCAACTGATTTCCTCTTTCATATAGTTTATTAAAGTGTATTCGAAAAGGAATACACTTTTTTATTTTCTTGATTCTCCAACATATAATTTCAATTGAATCTTATAATTCCTACTGATATAATCAAAAATAGTTTACATGTGGCGTTTAACAGGAGTGAATAAAACAATGAATAATGAAGATAGATTAAAAAGGCAGGAACGGATTCGAAACTTTTCTATTATTGCCCATATTGACCATGGTAAATCAACCTTGGCCGATCGTATATTAGAAAAAACGAATGCTCTGACTTCTCGTGAAATGAAAGCACAGTTGCTAGATTCTATGGATTTAGAACGGGAACGCGGGATTACAATAAAATTAAATGCAGTTCAATTAAAATATAAAGCAAAAGATGGAAATGAATATATATTACATTTAATCGATACACCTGGACATGTCGATTTTACGTACGAAGTTTCTCGAAGTCTTGCCGCTTGTGAAGGGGCAATCTTGGTTGTTGACGCTGCTCAAGGAATTGAAGCACAAACATTAGCAAATGTTTATCTTGCATTAGACAATAATCTAGAAATATTACCAGTAATTAATAAAATTGACTTGCCTGCTGCAGACCCTGAACGGGTACGTCAGGAGGTTGAAGATGTAATTGGCCTCGATGCATCTGATGCAGTATTAGCATCTGCTAAGGCGGGGATTGGGATTGAAGAAATATTAGAGCAGATTGTTGAAAAAGTCCCAGCCCCAACGGGTAATCCAGAAGCTCCATTAAAAGCATTGATATTTGATTCCTTATATGATGCATATCGAGGAGTAGTAGCCTATATTCGTGTTGTTGAAGGCACGGTTAAAGTCGGCGACAAAATAAAAATGATGGCTACAGGCAAGGAATTTGAAGTAACAGAAGTTGGGGTACATGATCCGAAACAAGTTCAATGTAAGGAACTAACTGTAGGTGATGTAGGATATTTAACTGCTTCGATTAAAAATGTTGGCGATACGCGAGTAGGGGATACAATTACAAGTGCGAAGAATCCGGCAACTGAAGCATTACCTGGTTATCGAAAACTTAATCCGATGGTATATTGCGGACTTTATCCAATTGATTCCGCTAAATTTAATGATTTAAGGGATGCGTTAGAAAAACTAGAATTGAATGATTCTGCCCTGCAATTTGAACCGGAAACATCACAAGCATTAGGGTTTGGTTTCCGCTGTGGTTTCCTTGGACTTCTCCATATGGAAATTATCCAAGAACGAATTGAACGTGAATTTAAAATCGATTTAATCACAACAGCACCGAGTGTTATTTATAAGGTTGCATTAACCGATGGTGAGGAAATTAATGTGGACAATCCGTCCAATATGCCTGATCCACAAAAAATTGAAAAAGTAGAAGAACCATATGTGCGAGCTTCAATTATGGTACCTAATGACTATGTCGGGGCAGTAATGGAGTTATCACAAGCAAAACGCGGAACATTTATCGATATGAAATACTTAGATGATATTCGCGTCAATGTCATCTACGAAATACCATTATCAGAAATTGTATATGACTTTTTTGATCAATTGAAATCTAGTACGAAGGGATATGCATCATTTGATTATGAGCTTATCGGATATAAACCTTCAAAATTGGTGAAAATGGATATATTATTAAATGCTGAGAAGGTAGATGCCTTAAGCTTTATCGTTCACCGTGATTTTGCCTATGAGCGCGGTAAGGTAATAGTAGAAAAGTTAAAGGAAATCATTCCAAGACAGCAATTTGAAGTTCCGGTTCAAGCTGCTATCGGACAAAAAATAGTTGCCCGTTCAACGATCAAAGCGATGCGGAAAAATGTCCTTGCTAAATGTTATGGCGGAGATATTTCACGTAAAAGAAAACTTCTTGAAAAACAAAAAGAAGGTAAAAAACGCATGAAGCAGGTTGGATCTGTAGAGGTTCCGCAGGAAGCATTCATGGCCGTTCTTAAAATGGATGATACAAACACGAAATAGAAAATACGAGGGAGTAAGCCTGATTAAGGTCATGCAAGCTCCCTCTTTTTCTTTCATTCTTAATAAACCAGGAGATGATTTCAATGCAGGTAGCATCTGCCTATATTCATATTCCTTTTTGCGAACATATTTGTTATTACTGTGACTTTAACAAAGTATTCTTAAAAGGACAGCCAGTCGATGATTACGTGGATATGCTGGTAGAAGAAATGAAATACACAATTGACCAATATCCAACCAATCAACTTAAGACAATTTTTGTAGGTGGTGGAACCCCTACTGTATTAAATGAAAATCAATTAAAAAAATTATGTGAAGGCATTCGTGCGAATCTTCCATTTGTTGATGGTGAATTTACCTTTGAAGCAAATCCAGGGGACCTTTCTATGGATAAGCTGAATATTTTAAAAGAATATGGTGTTAATCGATTAAGTTTTGGGGTCCAATCTTTTAATGATGATTTATTAAAGAAAATAGGGAGGACCCATACTTCTAAGGATGTTTATCAAACCATTCATAAAGCTCAAAGCGCGGGATTTACGAATATCAGTATCGATTTAATTTATAGTTTGCCTGGCCAAACAGAAGAAGACTTTAAAGAAACATTAAACAAAGCATTTGAATTAGAGCTTCCACATTATTCAAGTTATTCATTAATCGTCGAGCCGAAGACAATTTTTTATAACTTGATGAAAAAAGGGAAATTACATCTTCCTTCTGAAGAATCAGAAGCGAATATGTATAGCTTATTAATGAATGAAATGGAAAAACACGGATACGCACAATACGAAATTAGTAATTTTTCAAAGCCGGGGTATGAAAGTAAGCATAATCTCGTTTACTGGGATAATGAAGAATATTTTGGCTTTGGAGCAGGTGCCCATAGCTATTTAAGCGGTACCCGAAAATCAAATATTGGTCCAATAAAAAAATATATAGAAAAGATTCAGGATAAACAATTACCTATATTTGAAGAAAACGTTTTATCATCTGCTGAAAAGATGGAAGAGCATATGTTTTTAGGTCTCAGAAAAAACGAGGGTATAAGCATTGCTCAGTTCAATAATAGATATGATAAGCCCTTATTAACGGTCTTTGAAAAACCAATAAAAGCAATGGTTGAAAAAGGATGGTTAGAAATTAAAGAAGGATATGTACGTCTTACAAAAGAAGGTAGATTTTTTGGAAATGAAGTTTTTCAGTCATTTTTAGTATTGTGATATGTTTCTTTTGTCTTTTCTTAAATAAAAACTATTTCTAGGATAATAGAAACATGTGATAAGGGTAAAAATAATTGACACCGAAGTGTAGTTTTGATAATTTATTAATAGTATTAGCACTCGATGCTGATGAGTGCTAACAATTAGCACTCGGAATTATGAGTGCTAACAGAGGTGATGAAACTTGCTATCGGATCGTCAGCTTCTTATTTTACAAGTAATAATCGATGACTTTATTCGATCTGCACAACCTGTCGGCTCAAGAACACTTTCAAAAAAAGATGAGATTTCCTTAAGTTCTGCAACCATACGCAATGAGATGGCAGACTTGGAAGAATTAGGCTATATTGAAAAAACCCATACTTCTTCAGGTAGAATACCTTCTGAAAAAGGGTATAGATATTATGTTGATCATATATTAGCTCCTCAAAAGCTAAATTCAATAGAAATATCACGGATCCATTCCATTTTCGCAGAAAGAATTTATGAACTGGAGAAAATTGTTCAAAAATCGGCGAAAATTCTTTCTGAGTTAACGAATTATACAGCTATTTTATTGGGTCCGCGGGTAAAGGAAACAAAGCTTAAACGCCTTCAAATTGTGCCATTAAATAATGAAACAGCCGTAGCAATAATGATAACTGATACGGGACATGTTGAGAATCGGATATTTTCCATTCCGCTTGGATTTAATCTAAATGATTTTGAGAAAATGGTAAATATTTTGAATGAAAGACTAACCAATGTTCCTATTTCGGATTTGAAAGGCAAAATATATAAAGAAGTTGCTGTGTTGTTAAAACAGCATATTCAAAATTATGATGCCTTGCTTTATACACTTTTAGAAACAATTAGTGTAAAAGATCAAGAAAAATTATTTTTTGGTGGTAAAGCCAATATCTTAAATCAGCCAGAATTTCGTGACATCCAAAAAATACATTCCTTGATGGACATGATTGAACGTGAACACGGATTTTATGATTTAGTTAAACAAATACCACATGGGATCCATGTGAAAATTGGAAAAGAAAATGAAAGATCTGAAATGGAAAACTGTAGTTTAATAACTGCAACATATTCTATAGGAAATGAGCCTGTGGGCACCATTGCCATTTTAGGCCCGACGAGAATGGAATATTCAAGAGTCATTAGTTTATTGGATTTTTTAAGTACGGATATGTCAAAGGCATTGACCAATCTGTATCATAGTTAATGGAAGTGGATATATTGTTAATGGAGAACAACTGGAAATTAGCAATAAAATCTGCTGATTTCTAGTCTTTTTTCGTTAATAGATTATTTGGGTTATTGTACATGGTGTTACTTTAAGGGAGGTGAAAACAATGGCAGAAGAGAATAAACAGGCAAATCAACAGGAAGCAATTTTTGCTGAAGAAGAAACAACTTCTAATGAGCAAGTTGATTCGGTTGAAACAGAACATAATGAGAAAAATCCTGAAAATGAAATGATAAATGAACTTCAAGCTAAACTTGATGAATCAGAAAATCGTTACTTACGTTTGCGTGCTGATTTTGATAATTTCCGCAGAAGAGTTCAAATTGATAAAGAAGCAAATGAAAAATATAGAGCGCAAAATCTTGCGACCAATTTATTACCAGCCATTGATAATTTTGAACGTGCAATGCAAATAACACCTGAAAATGAACAAACAAAGCAATTAATGCAAGGTGTTGAGATGGTATATCGTAATATTATCGATGCATTGAAACAAGAAGGAATTGAAATTATCGAAGCGGTAGGAAAAGAATTTGATCCGAATTTTCATCAAGCAATCATGCAGGGTGAAGATGAAAACTACGGTTCCAATATTATCATCGAAGAATTCCAAAAAGGATATATTTTGAAGGATCGCGTCATTCGTCCTTCAATGGTGAAAGTGAATCAATAATAATATTTTGACTTTTTTTTCGTGTGAAAATAGAATTTACTTACATATGATAGTGGGAGGTTAATTAGTATGAGCAAAATCATTGGTATCGATTTAGGGACAACTAACTCATGTGTCGCTGTCCTTGAAGGTGGGGAACCAAAGGTCATTCCAAATCCGGAAGGTAACCGAACAACTCCTTCAGTAGTATCATTTAAAAACGGTGAACGACAAGTTGGGGAAGTAGCGAAACGTCAAGCAATTACAAATCCTAATACAATTATTTCAATTAAACGCCATATGGGGACGAACCATAAAGAAACAATTGAAGGAAAAGAATATACTCCACAAGAAGTATCGGCAATGATTCTTCAATATATTAAATCATATGCTGAAGAATATTTAGGTGAAACTGTTGATAAAGCGGTTATTACAGTACCAGCGTATTTTAATGATGCTGAACGTCAAGCAACAAAAGATGCCGGTAAAATTGCTGGATTAGAAGTTGAACGAATTATCAATGAACCAACTGCTGCTGCATTAGCATACGGTCTTGATAAAATGGATCAAGATCAAACAATCCTAGTATACGACCTTGGTGGTGGAACATTTGATGTGTCAATCCTTGAGTTAGGAGATGGCGTGTTTGAAGTTCGTGCTACTGCAGGGGATAATAAACTTGGCGGAGACGATTTTGACCAAGTGATTATTGATTATTTAGTAGCTGAATTCAAGAAAGAAAATGGCATTGATTTATCAAAAGATAAAATGGCAATGCAACGTCTTAAAGATGCTGCTGAAAAAGCGAAGAAGGATCTTTCTGGTGTTACATCAACACAAATTTCATTGCCATTCATCACAGCGGGAGAAGCTGGTCCATTACATTTAGAAGTAAACCTAACTCGTGCGAAATTTGATGAAATATCGGCAGATCTAGTTGAAAGAACAATGGGACCTACAAGACGCGCAATGCAAGATGCTGGATTATCACCAAGTGAAATCGATAAAGTAATTCTTGTGGGCGGTTCAACTCGTATTCCAGCTGTACAAGAAGCGATTCGTAAAGAAACAGGTAAAGATCCACATAAAGGGGTAAACCCAGACGAAGTTGTTGCAATGGGTGCTGCTATCCAAGGTGGAGTTCTAACTGGTGACGTAAAAGATGTAGTTTTATTAGACGTAACACCACTTTCTTTAGGTATTGAAACAATGGGTGGGGTATTCACAAAACTTATTGATCGTAACACAACTATTCCAACTTCTAAGTCACAAGTATTCTCTACTGCTGCGGATAACCAAACAGCTGTAGATATACACGTACTTCAAGGTGAACGACCAATGGCTGCAGATAACAAAACACTAGGTCGTTTCCAATTATCTGATATTCCACCGGCACCACGTGGAATTCCACAAATTGAAGTAAGCTTTGATATTGATAAAAACGGTATCGTAAATGTAAGTGCAAAAGATCTAGGAACCGGTAAACAACAAAATATTACAATTAAATCTTCTTCAGGATTATCTGATGATGAAATTGATCGCATGGTTAAAGAAGCCGAAGAAAATGCGGATGCGGATAAACAACGTAAAGAAGAAGTTGAATTACGCAACGAAGCGGATCAGCTAGTTTTCACTACTGAAAAGACGTTAAAGGATCTTGAAGGTAAAGTTGACGAAGCAGAAGTGAAAAAAGCGGAAGAAGCGAAAGATGCATTAAAGGCAGCAATTGAGAAAAACGAATTAGCTGAAATCCGTGAAAAGAAAGAAGCACTACAAGAAATCGTCCAAAACCTTTCAATGAAACTTTATGAAGAAGCTGCAAAGCAAGCACAAGCAGGGCAGCCAAATGCTGAAGGACAAGACGGAAAAAAAGACGATGATGTCGTAGATGCGGAATTCGAAGAAGTAAAAGACGATAAATAATAATTTACAGTAAAGATTTAATTTGAAAAAGTCAAAGTCAGGTACATTCTTGGCTTTGGCTTTTTGTCTTTTAGAATTGTTTCATTGTCTTTTTATTGATTGTTCCTGGTGTCAATGTTAAAATAACCTTTATGCGAAAGGATTCGGGAGTGTGGATGAATGAGTAAAAGGGACTATTATGAAGTATTAGGTCTGGAAAAAAATGCTTCAAAAGAAGAGATTAAAAAAGCATATCGAAAACTATCTAAAAAATACCATCCGGATATTAATAAAGAAGCGGATGCAGCTGATAAATTTAAAGAGGTAAAAGAAGCATACGAAGTTCTATCAGACGATCAAAAACGTGATCAATATGATCGTTTCGGCCATACTGATCCAAATCAAGGATTTGGTGGTTTTGGTGGGGACGGAGATTTCGGAGGATTTGGCGGCTTTGAAGATATCTTCAGTACGTTCTTTGGTGGTGGATCATCAAGAAGACGTGATCCAAATGCCCCTCGACAAGGCGCAGATCTTCAATACACGATGACATTAACATTCAAAGAAGCAGTGTTCGGAAAAGAAACTGAAATCGAAATTCCAAGAGAAGAAACATGTGACACATGTCATGGTTCAGGAGCGAAACCTGGAACACAACCAGAAACATGTTCACATTGTCATGGTTCCGGACAATTAAATACGGAGCAAAATACTCCGTTCGGAAAAATTGTTAATCGCCGTGTGTGCCATTATTGTAATGGTACAGGTAAGATGATAAAAAATAAATGTAAAACATGCGGCGGTACTGGAAAAGTGAAAAAACGTCGCAGAATCAATGTGAAAATTCCAGCTGGAGTAGATGATGGACAACAATTACGGGTTTCCGGTCAAGGTGAGCCGGGGGTAAATGGTGGACCTGCTGGAGATCTTTATGTAGTTTTCCACGTTAGAGAGCATGAATTCTTTGAACGTGATGGGGACGATATTTATTGTGAAATGCCAATCACATTCGCTCAAGCTGCATTAGGAGACGAGATCGAAGTACCAACCTTACATGGTAAAGTAAAATTAAAGGTTCCCGCTGGAACGCAAACGGGAACTAAGTTTAGACTTCGAGGCAAAGGTGTGCCAAATGTTAGGGGATATGGTACGGGAGATCAGCATATCCATGTGAAAGTGATTACACCAACAAAGTTAACAGATAAGCAAAAACAACTATTAAGGGAATTTTCAGAGACAGAAGGGTCGGCTCCAGATGAGCAGAACGAATCCTTCATCGATAAAATGAAGAAGGCTTTCAAAGGGGAATAATTTAAAATGGAGTTGGTAGAAAATGAAATGGTCTGAAATTATGATCCATACGACAAATGAAGCAATCGAACCAATCTCAAATATATTGCATGAGGCAGGTGCTAGCGGGGTTGTAATAGAAGACCCGTTTGATTTAGTAAAAGAAAGAGAAGATCAATTCGGTGAAATCTACCAACTCAATCCAGATGACTACCCTGAAGAAGGGGTAATTATTAAAGCTTATTTATCCGTTAACAGCTTTTTAGGTGAAACAGTTGAAGAGATTAAGCAAGCTATAAATAATCTAGCACTCTTCAATATAGACATTGGCCAAAATCATGTAACAATAAGTGAAGTGAATGAGGAAGAATGGGCAACAGCATGGAAAAAGTATTATAATCCCGTGAAAATATCAGAGAAATTCACTATAGTTCCAACATGGGAAAAATATGAAGCTGTTAGTAGCGATGAATTAATTATTGAATTGGATCCTGGGATGGCATTTGGAACAGGGACCCATCCTACTACGGTGATGTGTATCCAAGCGCTGGAAAGAACAGTGAAGCAAAATGACACCGTAATAGACGTAGGTACTGGTTCGGGAGTGCTTAGTATCGCTGCAGCACTTTTAGGAGCAGTACAAGTTACCGCTTTAGACTTAGATGAAGTTGCAGTGCAATCAGCCAAACTTAATGTGAAACTAAATAAAGTTCAAGATCAAGTTACCGTATCGAAAAATGATCTATTAAATGGGATGAATGGGCAGGTTGATGTTGTCGTATCGAATATTCTAGCCGAGGTTATCATGAGCTTTACCGATGATGTTGCTAAAGCTGTCAAACCGAATGGCTATTTTATCGCATCGGGGATTATTCAACAGAAGAAGGACCAAGTGAAAGAAGCGATTATTTCATCTGGGTTTAGCATTGAAGAAACTATCGTGATGGAAGACTGGATAGCTTTTATTGCAAAGCGTGGGTGATGAATAATGCAAAGATACTTCATTGGCAGTTCATATGAGGGAGAAGATGAAATTCGTTTAAAGGGTGATGTGTTTCATCATATATCCCATGTTATGCGGATGAAACGTAATGACGAATTTTACGTCGTTTTTACAGATAACAAAGCTGGAATTGCCAAAATAGAGGATATTACCAATGAAGAAATCATAGCTCATATTGTAAAATGGGAAGAAGCAAATAGAGAATTACCGGTTAAAGTGGCGATTGCAAGCGGACTGCCTAAAGGGGATAAATTGGAATATATTATTCAAAAGGGTACAGAGCTTGGAGCATATGAATTTGTCCCTTTTATTGCGGATCGCTCGATTGTGAAATGGGATTCAAAGAAAGAAAAGAAGAAACTTGATCGATGGCAAAAAATTGCTTTAGAAGCTGCTGAACAATCCCATCGACAGCATATGCCGATTATTCACGCCCCCCATACATTTAAATCTTTAATAGTCTTTAGTAATTCATTTAATCATAAAATCGTTGCATTTGAAGAAAGTGCTAAAAACGGGGAGACTTCCAATTTTGTGAGGACGATCAATCATTTTTCTCCGGGAGATTCTGTATTGATCGTATTTGGTCCGGAAGGTGGTCTTTCAGTTGATGAAGTTCGTCGTATGGAAGAAAGCGGATTTCAACTATGTGGACTAGGTCCTAGAATATTAAGAACTGAAACAGCGCCTTTATATGCTTTATCCGCGATATCTTACCAATTAGAATTAATGAGGTGATTGTAATGTCACAAGTGGCATTTCATACTTTAGGATGTAAAGTTAATCATTATGAAACAGAAGCCATCTGGCAGTTATTTAAAGCACAAGGTTATGAACGTGTCGATTTTGAATCGACAGCAGATGTGTACGTCATTAATACATGTACAGTTACGAACACGGGAGACAAAAAAAGTCGTCAAGTAATTAGACGAGCAGTCAGAAAAAATCCAGATGCAGTTATTTGTGTAACTGGTTGTTATGCGCAAACATCACCTGCAGAAATCATGGCTATACCGGGTGTTGACATCGTTGTAGGTACACAGGATCGTGTGAAAATGCTTGGGTACATTGAGCAATTTAAACAGGAACGTCAGCCAATTAATGGTGTTGGAAACATTATGAAGAATCGTGTATATGAAGAGTTAGATGTTCCTGCTTTTACCGATAGAACACGCGCTTCCTTAAAAATTCAAGAAGGTTGCAATAATTTTTGTACATTTTGTATCATTCCATGGGCGCGTGGGTTAATGCGTTCCCGTGATCCTAAGGAAGTTATCCGCCAAGCACAGCAATTAGTGGATGCCGGCTATAAAGAAATTGTATTGACAGGGATTCACACAGGCGGTTATGGACAAGATATGAAGGACTATAATTTGGCAATGCTCCTTAGTGATATGGAAGCACAAGTTAAAGGTTTAAAACGCATTCGTATTTCATCAATTGAAGCCAGTCAATTGACTGATGAAGTAATTGAAGTAATAAATAAATCAAAATTAATCGTTCGCCATATGCACATTCCTCTTCAATCTGGTTCGGATACCGTTCTAAAAAGAATGAGACGTAAGTACACGATGGCTGAATATGCTGAAAGACTAGTGAAATTGAAAAAAGCCTTACCTGGGCTTGCAGTAACATCTGATGTAATCGTTGGCTTCCCTGGTGAAACTGAAGAAGAATTTATGGAAACGTATAATTTTATTAAAGATCATAAGTTTTCTGAACTTCATGTTTTCCCGTATTCGAAACGTACAGGAACACCTGCTGCACGGATGGAAGATCAAATTGATGAAAATATAAAAAATGAACGTGTTCATCGGTTGATTTCATTATCAGATCAATTAGCAAAAGAATACGCTTCACGCTTTGAAAATGAAGTACTAGAAGTGATTCCGGAAGAAAAATATAAAGAAGATCCGTCTAGCGGTTTATATGAAGGATACACGGATAATTATTTGAAAGTCGTATTCCCTGCAACAGAAGATATGGTTGGTAAATTAGTGAAAGTAAAAATCACAAAATCTGGTTATCCATATAATGAGGGACAATTTGTCCGAGTCATCGACGATATTGAAGAAATTCAACAAGAAGCCATATAAAACTGCAGCTAAGCTGCAGTTTTTTTATTAATTGGAAATACTAAAATGACAATGGTATAGTATTAGAGGTACGTACAACATACATAAAAGGAGAATAAAAATGACAAATAATATTGCAAAAATGATTGATCATACATTACTTAAACCCGAAGCCACTCAACAACAAATTCAAACTTTATGCGAAGAAGCAAAGGAATATTCATTTGCGTCAGTTTGTGTTAATCCAGCATGGGTTGCATTAGCGGCTGAGAAATTAAAAGGAACAGATGTGAAAGTTTGTACCGTAATTGGTTTTCCTCTCGGGGCAACAACTTCTGAAACAAAAGCGTTTGAAACAAAAAATGCCATTGACAATGGAGCAACAGAAGTAGATATGGTCATCAATATAGGCGCCCTAAAAAGCGGGGATTATGACCTGGTAGAAAAAGATATCCGTGCTGTTACATCTGCTGCCCAAGGTAAAGCCCTAACAAAGGTTATTATTGAGACATGTCTTTTAACAGAAGAAGAAAAAGTTCGTGCATGTGAACTTTCTGTCAAAGCAGGGGCTGATTATGTAAAAACATCTACTGGCTTTTCTACGGGTGGTGCCACTGTCGAAGATATCGCCCTCATGAGGAAAACAGTTGGACCAGATAAGGGTGTAAAGGCTTCAGGTGGTGTCCGTAGTCCAGAGGATGCACAAAATATGATTAATGCGGGCGCAACACGTATTGGAGCAAGTTCAGGAGTGAAAATTGTTCAAGGATTATCAAGCGATAGTGATTATTAAACAAACGCAGTAAGCCCGGGGAGTATCCCGGGCTTTTTAAATCCTTTTTTTTCCGTGAAACCGAATGATAAAACGGCCGAATTTTGTTGCAAATGGTAGAACAAGTAAAGAGCAAACGACATTAAATACAACACTTGCATGTGCCAACTGGGTTTCGAGACTTGCTGTTAAAGCTTGGCTGACATCAGCTAGATAAGGAATGCAGGGAATAAAAAAAATTGCTCCTACTACATTGAGCCAAATATGAGCATATGCTGTTAATCTGGCTTCCTCTCCTGCACCAATACTTGCTAATAAGCCTGTAATGCACGTTCCAATATTTGCTCCTAACATAATGACTATTCCTGTTTCCAAAGGGAATATCCCAGCACTTAAAAAGCTCATGGCAATCCCGGTCATCACCGTACTTGATTGAATACAGGCAGTTAAAAGGATTGAAAATAAAAACCCGAAAAAAATATGATCATTCATTAGATAAAGAACCTTTTGGACAACATCTAATTGAGTTAAAGGTGCAGCTAACCACTCAAAAGCGCGCATTGCACTAATGATAATGGCAAAACCGGTTAAAATATATCCTAAACTTTTTAATTTTTCTTGTTTAAATAGTAAACAAAGTAAACCTAAAAAAAGAAACGGAATGATTATACTGGATAAATCATAGGATAAGAATTCTAAAGTAAAGGTTGTCCCGATATTGGTACCCAAAATAATTCCAATTGTTTGGGGAAATGATAATATTCTTGCAGCGACCAACCCGACAGTTATGACCATTACGGCTGAACTACTCTGCAATATTGCTGTCATAATTATACCGACGATCATCCCTTTAATCGGTGTATTAGTAACCTTTTTTAACCATTGTTCCATTGCCTTACCAGAAATATTAAACAAACCAACCCGCAACCAAGTCATTCCGATAAGAAAACTTCCTACTAATCCTACAAATAATCCAAAATAAAGCATGTCCCCACCTCTTAATTCATCATATGGTAAAAATGATGTAAAAATGACGAGAACATGTAAAATAACGTAAAGTTTATTGACCTGCTCATAAGTATATATTATAATTGCAAGGTACAGGTTTTCATGTGTCATCATGATACCGTAGTGTGTGTTCGGAGGGAGGGAAAGAGAGATGTCAAAAACAGTTGTTCGTAAAAACGAATCGCTTGAAGATGCTCTTCGCCGCTTCAAACGTACAGTTTCTAAAACGGGAACTTTACAAGAATATAGAAAGCGCGAATTTTATGAAAAACCAAGCGTAAAACGTAAGAAAAAATCTGAAGCTGCTAGAAAGCGTAAGTTCTAAGAGAGGGTGGAAGAATGGGTCTTCTCGAGCGTTTAAATGAAGATATGAAACAAGCGATGAAAAACAAAGAAAAAGAAAAACTCTCTGTTATCCGCATGCTTAAAGCTTCTTTACAAAATGAGGCGATTAGGCTTGGTAAGGATCAATTGTCAGAAGAAGAAGAACTGACAATCCTTTCTCGCGAAGTGAAGCAACGCAAAGACTCCCTCCAGGAATTTCAAAATGCAGGTCGTGAAGATCTCGTTGAAAAAATTCAGACGGAATTAACTTTTGTAGATATATATTTACCCGAACAGTTAACAGAAGAAGAACTAACAAAAATTGTTATAGAAACAATTAATGAAGTTGGTGCAACTTCAAAAGCTGAAATGGGAAAAGTGATGAGTGCCATCATGCCAAAAGTAAAAGTAAAAGGAAAAGCAGATGGTTCAACTGTAAATAATATCGTTAAGCAGCAACTATCCTAATAAAAGCCGGGAAGTATTTTACTTCCCGGCTTTTTTCATAGCAAGATAATACTACAAAAATAATGAAACTTTTGTTCTACTCAATCGTAAAATAATAAACAACATCTAAATTAGAAAGGGGTGAGAATTTGAAAAAGGGCCTGTTCTTTATTGGATGTTTCATATTAGTAGTTTTTTTCTCAATCCTCCCTGTTACAGCGAGTAATAATGAAAATACGGTAATCATTATTCCTATTGAAGAAGATGTAGAAAAAGGGTTACACGCTTTTTTAAAGAGAGCTGTCAAAACGGCAGAGGAAAAACACGCAGATATCATCATTTTTGATATTAATACACCAGGTGGTGCAGTGGATGCGGCAAGTGAGATTGGAAAACTGCTAAATAGTACTAAAATAAAGAAAATAGCTTTCGTCAATAATAAAGCTTTGTCTGCAGGTGCATATATTTCTCTATTTGCTGACCAAATTTATATGGTGCCAGATGGGACAATGGGCGCAGCGGCAATTATCGATCAAAAGGGAAACACTGCGGGAAAAAAGGCGGAAAGCTATTGGCGGTCTGCCATGAACGCAGCTGCTAGCCAACATGGACGTAATCCAATATACGCAGAAGCGATGGCTGTTGAAAACATTAATCTACCTGATTTAAAAGTTGAAAAGGGTGGGTTGCTGACACTTACTGCTGACCAAGCTGTTGAAGTTGGCTATTCCGAAGGAACCGTAAAAAATATTGATGAACTACTCGCGAAGATAGGTTATGAACATGCGAATATTGAACATATTAATAGTAGTTTTGCTGAAAAGGTTGCGAGATTTTTAACAAATCCTATTGTTGTACCTATATTGTTATCTATTGCCAGCCTTGGTTTAGTGATAGAATTGTATTCCCCTGGGTTCGGTATACCAGGTACAATGGGAATCATGGCACTTCTATTGTTTTTTTATGGACATTTAGTCGCAGGATTAGCGGGGTATGAATCTCTTATTTTGTTTATTATTGGTATTGTTCTTATTATTGCGGAGTTCTTCTTACCTGGAGCAATTGCAGGAATACTTGGTACTGCTGCGATAGTAGGTAGCTTACTAATGGCGGGTGGGAACATTTTTTACATGGGTATTTCCATCATCATTGCTATTTTAGTAGCAATAATTGGTATGATTATAATGGTAAAGGTGTTAGGAAAACGTATGAAACTATTTAAAAAGATTATCTTATCCGATTCTACTAGTACAGAAAAAGGTTATGTTTCAAATGTTAATCGTTTGGAGTTAGTAGGGAAAAATGGGGTTACAATGACACCGCTTCGACCTGCCGGTACAATGACAATCAATGATGAACGTTTAGACGTCGTAAGTGAAGGCGGGTACATCGATAAGGGAGTGAAAGTGAAGATAATCAAGGTAGAAGGATCGCGTATTGTAGTTAGAGAAGATAATTAGTCTTATTAAAGGGGGAAATAAAATGGCATTAGATCCAGGTACAATTCTCGTTTTATTGGCGATTGTTGCTGGTATTATTGTTCTAGCAATCTTATTAACTTTTGTTCCGGTTATGCTTTGGATATCTGCTCTTGCAGCAGGAGTTAAAATTGGAATTTTCACATTAATTGGAATGAGGCTTCGTCGAGTTATTCCGAGCCGTATTATTAATCCATTAATTAAAGCTCGGAAAGCGGGTATTGATGTAGGAATTAATCAACTTGAAAGTCACTATTTAGCTGGTGGTAATGTTGACCGTGTCGTAAATGCGTTAATCGCAGCGCATCGTGCGAATATTGAGCTAACATTCGAGCGCTGTGCAGCTATCGATTTAGCTGGCCGTAATGTGTTAGAAGCGGTTCAAATGAGTGTAAATCCAAAAGTAATTGAAACACCGTTTATTGCCGGTGTTGCAATGAATGGGATTGAGGTTAAGGCAAAAGCAAGAATTACAGTTCGTGCCAATATCGAAAGATTAGTCGGTGGAGCTGGTGAGGAGACAATTATTGCTCGTGTAGGTGAAGGAATTGTTAGTACAATTGGTTCATCAGACCATCACAAAAAAGTATTGGAAAATCCAGATCTTATATCCCAAACGGTATTAGCAAAGGGCTTAGATGCTGGTACAGCATTTGAAATTCTGTCCATCGATATTGCGGATGTTGATATCGGCAAAAACATCGGTGCGGAACTGCAAACAGAGCAAGCGGAAGCTGATAAAAAAATTGCTCAAGCAAAAGCGGAAGAACGCCGTGCAATGGCTGTAGCCTCTGAACAGGAAATGAAAGCCCGTGTACAAGAAATGAGAGCGAAAGTTGTAGAAGCAGAGGCAGATGTACCATTAGCGATGGCTGAAGCACTTCGTACAGGCAATATTGGTGTAATGGACTATATGAATTTTAAAAACATCGAATCTGATACAGATATGCGAGGCTCCATTGGAAAAATGACTACAGATAAAAAAGATCAACAAAAGCCAGAATAAAACCAAAGGTAAGGAGGAATTCCTTTGGAACTCATTATAGCAATAGTTGTAGGGATAATCGGCTTTATCGTAAAAAGGAAGACAGAAGGACAAGAAGCTGAAAAGAAATCAGCTTCTAGACCAGTTTTTTCGCCTGCAAAGCCTTCGGTTACAACGCAGCAAAAGGTGAAAAAAGTTGTTTCAACTATAGAGACATCTTATAAAAATGAAAAAGCTCCATTGCTTGAAAAAATGGAGAAAAATATAGAACGGACGAATGAAGCACAAATCATAAAAAAATACGAAGAAGTGACATCCTTTCAAAAAGATTATCATGAAGAAACGAAGAAAATTGATATTGATGAAAGCGATCTTTTAAAAGGAATCATATTAGCGGAAGTTCTTGGCCCTCCAAGAGCAAAAAAACCATTTAAAAGTAAATAATTTGTTATGAAACCGTATCATAAAAAAATGATACGGTTTTTCTTAATAATAAAGAAAGTATAATTTTTTATGTGTCTTCAGTCTTACTAAGTATCCTGCAATGTCCAGCTCCAGCGCCTATCGACTAGAAAACTTCAGGACTTTTCCCTACGATAAGTCAACATCGATTCGCCTTTCAGGCTCATCGTGTTTCCTTTATCTCCGTCGATGAGCAAGGCGCTTCCGCTTTTCTTATAAAAAAGTGTGCTGAATCCCCATTCTTGTTCATAAATATGAGATGAAAGGGGGTTCTTTTTTATGGCAAAAAATTGGAGCCGAATACTTCGAAGTTGGATGACGAATAAAATGGAGCTGCCTCAGGATGTCATGATGGATCTCCCTCGAATTACCATGATCGGACAAATTCATATTTATATAGAAAATCATCGCGGGTTGTTAACCTTTTCAGATCGTGAAGTGCGTTTATTACTTAAACAAGGGCAACTACTTATTAAAGGTCAATCCTTTGTTATTAAAACGATTTTACCAGAAGAGATCTTACTTGAAGGGAAAATTGATGAAGTAATTTATTTAAATGAGAAGGAGTGACTACTTTTGAAAAACCATTGGTTTACATTTTTTGGTGGAACGATTCTTGTTAAGGTTGAAGGAAAGGGGGTTGAGCGATTTATTAACCAGCTTACCCGTTCCAGTTTGATTGTATGGAATGTGAAACGACAAGGTTCTTCCGCTATTACATTTTATATTCGTCTCAAAGATGTGCATAAATTAAGACACCAAGTCCGCAAATTTGATTGTAAAATATCTTTTTTAAGTGGACAAGGGGCCCCTTTTTTATGGAAAAGAACATTAAAAAATGCAGGGTTTTTCGCAGGATTTCTACTTTTCTTTGTTGTTATTACGCTATTATCAAATATTGTATGGGGGATAAATATAAAAGGGGCGAGCCCGCAAATTGAGCATCAAATTCGAAAGGAATTAGATAATCTTGGTGTTCATGTAGGGAAACTCCAATTTTTTATTGATGATGTTGAAACCATTCAACGAAAATTAGAAGATCGTATTCCGAATATTACCTGGGTGGGTGTTGATTTAAACGGGACAACCTACCACTTTCAAGTTGTTGAAAAAAATATACCAGAGCAAGCTGAGAAGCAATCGCCACAAAATCTTGTAGCAAATAAAAAAGCGGTCATTGTTGACATGTTTGTCGAAAATGGGCAACCGGTGGTAAAGGTTAATCAGTATGTAAAAAAAGGACAACTTTTAGTTTCGGGAACAATTGGAAATGAACACAATGAAAAGAAAGTTGCGGCTATAGGAAAGGTAATAGGGAAAACGTGGTATAAAGTAGATGTGAATATGCCTTTTAAATCTGAATTCCAAGTATATACAGGGAATGAAAAGCGAAAATATTCTTTGGAAATTGGTTCTGTTAGTATTCCATTATGGGGATTTGGAAAAATAGAATATAAGGACTTTGATAAGGAAACCCAGTCGCACAATATCAAGTTTCTTAAATGGCAACTTCCGATAAAATATGAAAATACAACGATTAGAGAAAATGAAAAAGTGGAAAGGAATTATACAAAAAATGAAGCTATAAATGCTGCAAAAGAAATTGCTAAAAGTGATTTAAAAGCAAAGATTCCATCAGATGCAAAGATTATTGATGAATATGTTTTGCATCAAAAAGTTGAGAATGGTAAAGTGGATTTATCAATATATTTCCAAGTAACCGAAAATATTGCGAAAGCAAAACCAATTATTCAAGGAGACGCTGAATGACTGAAGATTCAATAACATCAAACCTTCAATTACAAAATACAAATGAAGCAATTGCTTTATTTGGTATATCAGATGTGAATTTGAAATTACTGGAACAAGAATACGAAGTATCAATCGTTACCCGTGGAGAAACGATAGATGTTTCGGGAAATGAAAGCAATGTGGAGAAAGTTTACCATATTTTGTTTCAACTGCTAAAAATAATTCGGCAATCTATCAATATTAGTCAACGTGATGTTGTCTATGCTATCCAAATGGAAAAGCAAGGAATACTCGAGTATTTTGCAGAAATATATGAAGAAGAAATCACTAAAAATGCAAAGGGCAAACCGATCCGAGTAAAAACATTAGGACAAAGACAATATATTGCTGCAATTAAAAAGAACGATTTAGTATTTGGAATTGGCCCCGCAGGCACAGGGAAGACATATTTAGCCGTTGTCATGGCAGTAAGTGCGTTAAAAAGCGGCCATGTCAAACGGATCATACTAACGAGACCTGCTGTAGAAGCGGGAGAAAGTTTGGGCTTCTTACCGGGTGATTTAAAGGAGAAAGTGGATCCCTACTTACGTCCACTGTACGATGCATTAAATGATGTATTGGGCAGTGAACATACAAACCGTTTAATTGAACGAGAAACAATTGAAATTGCGCCTCTCGCCTATATGAGAGGAAGAACATTAGACGATGCCTTTGTCATTCTTGATGAGGCACAGAACACAACACAAGCGCAAATGAAAATGTTTTTAACACGCTTAGGTTTTAATTCAAAGATGGTAATTACCGGGGATCGAACGCAGGTAGATTTACCAAAAGGAGTTCAATCCGGCCTCGTCGCCGCGGAAAAGATATTGGACAATGTCCAAGGCATCTCGTTTACGCATTTAGAACAAAGTGATGTTGTTAGACACCCGCTTGTTGCAAAAATTATTGATGCTTATAATCACCATTCCATTTAACCCGACCAAAAAATCGGGTTATTTTTTATTATTAATATTTATGAGTGCAATTTTGTACAAAAACTGATATGATTTTACATAATTAGGGAAGGAAACACCGCAAAACATAAAATTGGTGGTGGGAGTTTAATGAATCTTCAAGATTATATTAGCAAGATCCGCACTTTTTTAAGTTACAAAGTGTTTACAATCATTTGTTTTTTGTTATTAGCTATTGTTCTTTATGGTGTCCTTTTTTATAATGTAAAGCCGCAAACGTATGATGTAGAACTGTTTTCCGTTTCGGATAAAACGATTCGTTCCCCAAAAACAATTGTGGATGAGGAGAAAACGAAAGAAGAACAACAAAAAGCTGCTGATGCTGTTGAAAAGGTATATACGTTTAAAAAGGAAAAACAACAAAATCGTGTTTCTTTAATTGATTCCATTTTTGAATTTGTTCAGGATATTAATAAAGAAAACTTAATAGGTAAAGAAAAAACAGATGGAAAACCCGAAAGAAAGTCATTTGAAGAAAAACTTGAATTGTTGAAATCAAACTTGACAGCAAATGTTAATGAGGATGTTACAAAATCAATTCCGGATGAAGTATTCATGGCGTTATTAAAATCAAATCAAAATGATTTAGAACGTGCACGAACGATTGTAGTCGGACAAGTAGAGACGTTAATGAGTGAAAAGATTCGTGAAGAAAATGTTCCGCATTATAAAAATTTAATCTCCGATCGAATTGGACTTACAAGTTTACAAAGTAGTTTAAAAGATGCAAGTGTTGAACTTGGAAAATATGCAATTGTAGCAAATGATATTTATGATCCCGAACAAACAGAAGAAAGAAAAAAACAAGCAATCCAAAGTGTGGAACCGGTAAAGATTCTACAAGGACAGGTTATTGCGCAAGAAGGCCATCTTATCGATCATGAAACATATCATCAATTAGAACTACTCGGTTTACTAAAAAGTAATCCAAGTATAAAACCATACATAGGTCTCGGTATTTTTGTATTTTTAATTATCGGTTCTTTATATTTATACTTTGCAACTTTTCGGGTAAAAGAGGAAAAAAAGCAAAATTATTTAATTCTTTTAAGTTTTATTTTTATTATAAGTTTAATATTAATGGAAATTGTGGGAATTATTTCTGAGCTGGAATTGAATAATATTGGTTATATCTTTCCAGCTGCCATGGCTCCAATGCTTATAAGAATTATGCTCAATGAACGATTTGCATTTATATTAACCATTATTCTTGCTGCTTGTGGGAGTATAATTTTCCATGATGAAATCGCAGGATCAATCAATGTGGAAATCGCAATATATATTTTGTTCAGTGGGACTGCGGGTATTTTGCTATTAACCAACCGTAATCGCAGATCTAATATTTTGCAAACTGGTTTTTATGTATCGATTATTAATGTGTTAATTATTTTCTTTTTACTATTTCTTGGTAATGGACAATTAACTAAAATGGAGTATGTCTATTATTTAACTTTTGCTTTTGTTTCCGGATTATTATCTGCAATTTTAACAATTGGTTTATTGCCTTTCTTTGAGGCAGGTTTTGGGATTTTATCGACTTTAAAACTAATTGAACTCTCAAACCCTAATCATCCGTTACTGAAAAAGATATTAATGGAAGCTCCGGGAACATATCATCATAGTGTCATGGTTGCGAATTTAGCGGAATCTGCTTGTGAGGCGGTTGGTGCGAATGGTCTTTTAGCACGTGTGGGATGTTATTACCATGATATTGGTAAAACGAGAAGACCACAGTTTTTTATTGAGAATCAAATTAATATAGAGAATCCCCATAACCATATTTCACCTGAAACAAGTAGAGATATTATTATTGCCCACGCCAAGGATGGAGCTGAGATGCTTAAAAAGCACAAGCTTCCAAGAGAAATTGTAGATATAGCTGAACAACATCATGGGACAACTTTATTAAAATATTTTTATTATAAGGCTAAAGAAGAGGATGAAGAACTAAACGAATCAGACTTCCGCTATCCCGGACCGAAACCGCAAACAAAAGAAGCAGCAATTATTAGTATTGCGGATAGTGTGGAAGCCGCGGTTCGCTCGATGGCACGTCCAACACCGGAGCAAATTAAAGATGTCATCCAGTCCATTGTTCAAGACCGATTGCAGGATGATCAATTGAATGAATGTGATATTACTCTTAAAGAGTTAGAAGTAATTAAGAAAACGTTTTGTGAAACACTTAACGGGATTTTTCATTCTAGAATTGAATACCCAAATACAAAGTAAAGTAAAAAAGGATGTAATAATATGTTAATAATTGATTTTATTGATGAAACAAATGAGATTACCGAACAAAATAAAGAACTAATTGAAGATTTATTGAATTTTGCCTCCAAAAAATTAGAAATTGAAGACGGAAGTGAAATATCAGTAACCTTTGTAACCAATGAAAAAATCCAAGAAATCAATCGTGATTATCGTGGAAAAGATCAACCAACCGATGTTATTTCTTTCGCGATGGAAGAATTGGGAGAGGATGAACTAGTCATTCAAGGGATAGAAATGCCTAGAGTACTTGGTGATATTATCATTTCTGTGCCAAAAACGAAGGAGCAAGCTACTGAGTTTGGTCATTCGTTTGTGAGGGAATTAGGCTTTTTGGCGGTGCATTCATTATTGCATTTGATTGGATATGATCATATGACGGAAGAAGACGAAAAAGAAATGTTTGGATTACAAAGGGATATTCTTGATGAATACGGACTTAAAAGATAGAAGTAGTTTTTGGAGATCATTTACATTTGCCTTTCGTGGAATTTATCATGGATTCACGACAGAAAAAAATTTGCGTTTTCATTTTGCCGCTTCCATTGTAGTAATCATCTTTGGAATTGCATTAAATTTACGTTTAGTTGAATGGTTATTTGTGATAATATGTATTTTCGGTGTGATTTCATTAGAGTTAATAAATACAGCAATAGAAAGAATTGTTGATTTAGTTTCACCAACTTACCATCCATTAGCGAAACAAGCTAAAGACGTTGCTGCAGCAGCCGTCCTTTGTTTTTCTTTTATGGCAATAATCATTGGATGTCTCATATTTATTCCTAAGATTATTAATATTATAAGGCTATATTTAGGCTAGTAGCATTTTAATGCTACTAGCCTTTTCATACAAAAAAGTAAAGCATTTCATGTCTGTCCGGCCGCAGTAACTAGACCCTCGAGGTTAAATAAACTTCGCAATTAAAGTACTTGTCCGGGCTGATCAAGTCGCTTTCCGCTTTTCTAAGTTTGCAGAGAAATTCTCTTTACGGTAAAATATTTTCAAAGCTTGTTTAGTTCAAAGTTTAATTTTGAACTTTTAAAATTTTCTAAACAAAATAAAAATATTCCATAACTTTATGGTGAATTTGTAGTAAAATATAATTAAAGGGGAAGGCATAATGAAAATAGAGCAATTAATTAAGGAAGCCCAAGCTGCAAGAAATAAGGCGTACGTTCCATACTCAAAGTTCCCAGTAGGAGCTGCATTATTAACGGAGGATGGGAAGGTATACCATGGATGTAATATTGAAAATGCTGCTTATAGTGTAGGAAATTGTGCTGAACGTACAGCACTTTTTAAAGCGTATTCAGAAGGAGATACGAAGTTTTCAGCTTTAGTTGTAACAGCGAATACTGATAGACCTGTTCCACCATGTGGTGCTTGTCGTCAAGTTATCTCTGAATTATGTCCGAAAGATATGAAAGTAATCTTAACTAATCTAAATGGAGACATCAAGGAAATGACAGTAGAAGAGTTACTACCAGGAGCCTTTTCACCGGAGGATTTACATGCATAATCAGACCTCTGAACAACAGTTTAAATCTGGATTTGTCTCAATCATTGGCCGACCGAATGTCGGTAAATCCACTTATATTAATCAAGTGATCGGTCAAAAGATTGCTATTATGAGTGACAAACCGCAAACGACTAGAAACAAAGTACAAGGAGTATTGACAACAAATGATGCTCAATTAATACTGATTGATACTCCCGGGATTCATAAGCCAAAACATAAATTAGGCGATTTTATGATGCGTGTAGCTACTAATACATTAAGAGAAGTTGATTTAATTTTATTTATGATAAATGCAGTAGAAGGATACGGCAGAGGAGACGAATTTATCATTGAAAAACTTAAAGGCGTCCATACTCCAGTGTTCCTAGTTATAAATAAGATTGATCAAATTCATCCGGATCAATTACTGTCAATAATTGAACAATATAAAGGTTTATACGATTTTGCGGAAATTGTTCCAATTTCTGCATTAGAAGGTCAAAATACTGATCGTCTGCTTCAACAAATTAAAGAATATCTTCCAGAGGGGCCACAGTATTACCCCGCTGATCAAGTAACCGACCATCCGGAAAGATTTATTGTATCCGAGTTAATAAGGGAAAAAGTGTTGCATTTGACAAGGGAGGAAGTCCCTCATTCCATTGCAGTTGTTATTGAAAAAATGCAAACAAAGGAAGATAGTGGAAAAATCCATGTGATGGCAGCTATTATAGTAGAACGTTCCTCTCAAAAAGGCATAATCATTGGTAAGCAAGGTAGTATGTTAAAAGAAGTGGGGAAAAGAGCTAGGATAGACATAGAGAATTTACTAGGTTCGAAAGTGTATTTAGAACTTTGGGTGAAGGTCCAAAAAGATTGGAGAAATAAAATTACACAACTTCGTGATTTTGGCTTTAGAGAAGATGAATATTAAGTTTTTTGTTCATGAAAGATGATTATGCATCCTTTTTGATTAGCAATATTTACGTCACATGTTCCAAGAAGTCCTGGTAAAGCTATTTATTAAAGGCTTTACAAAATTATTTCATGATTTTTTTCAACATGAAAGGCGGGAATAATTATTATGATTGAATTTACCTGGAAAGTCTTTGCGGAAACTGGAAGTATTGATACGTATTTGCTATTTAAAGAGTTAGAAAAAGATCGTCAAGATGAGCCGTTAAAAACAGATCATGAATTTTCTGAATTGGATTTTCCCATTTCATAAACTTGGTTTGTTTTCACCCAAAGTATTTAGTGCTTTGGAAGGATGGAAATCATGCTGCAAAAATGTGAAGGCATTGTCATTAGGTCAACAGATTATGGTGAAACAAATAAAATAGTAACATTATATACACGTGAATTTGGGAAAATAGGAGTTATAGCAAGGGGGGCGAAAAAACCTAATAGTCGCCTCTCCGCTGTTTCTCAAATTTTTACATACGGTTATTTTTTAATTCAGACTAGTACTGGATTAGGTGTGATGCAACAGGGAGAAATGATCTCATCGATGCGCTCAATTCGTGAAGACATTTTTAGAACTGGTTATGCAGCATATATTGTTGATCTCTTAGATAAAGGTGCAGACGATAAAAATCCCAATCCCTTTCTTTTCGAGCTTTTACTGCAAACATTAAATTATATTAACGAAGATTATGATAACGAAATCATAACTAATATTTTTGAAATGAAGATGTTAAATGTTTTAGGTTTATATCCAGTAATGGATCAATGTACAATTTGCGGTAATCAAGATGGAAGATTTGCTTTTTCGATTCGGGAGAATGGACTTATTTGTCATCGCTGCTTTGCACGAGATCCTTATCGTATTACAATTTCCCAAAGTGCACTCAAATTGTTACGACTATTTTATTATTTTGATTTATCACGACTTGGACAAATTTCGGTAAAGGAAGAAACGAAAAAAGAATTACGCACAATTATTTCAATGTATTATGATGAATATTCAGGTTTACACTTGAAATCCAAAAAGTTTTTAGAGCAAATTGATAAATTTAAAGACATGTTTTGATAATCAAACTCTCGCTTAAACACAGTGTCGAGGGTTTTCTTTTTGGAATTTTAGCAAAAATCTTTTCAATATGTCTAAATAGTATATAATAATTAAAGTATAAGTATAACTCTTTAACGATTTTTATATGTTAGGTGGTGTAGAAAATAGAACTAAATAAAAGGCAGGAGACAATATTACAAATTGTTAAAGATAACGGTCCTATAACCGGCGAACATATTGCTGAGAAGTTAAATTTAACGAGAGCAACTCTAAGGCCGGATTTAGCGATCTTAACGATGGCAGGATATTTGGATGCAAGACCTAGAGTTGGTTATTTCTATACAGGAAAATCAAGTGCACAACTACTAACGGAAAATTTAAAGAAAATCATTGTGAAAGACTATCAGTCTATGCCGGTTGTTGTGAACGAAAATATTTCGGTTTATGATGCAATCGTTACGGTTTTTTTGGAAGACGTTGGTACACTATTTGTCGTTGATGAAAAGCTTTTATTAGTCGGAGTTCTTTCTCGAAAAGATTTGTTGCGGGCAAGTATCGGTAAACAAGAACTCTCTTCTTTACCAGTGAATATTATAATGACAAGAATGCCGAATATTACAATGTGCAAAAAAGATGATTTATTAATCGATGTTGCAAAAAAATTAATTGAAAAGCAAATCGATTCTATTCCAGTTGTAAAGGAAACGACCACTAATGGTTACGAGGTAATTGGCAGAATAACAAAAACAAATATAACAAAAGCATTTGTAGCACTTGCAGATGAAGATTTATAGTAAAGGATGGTGATCTTTAAATGACAAGACCAATTATATATGTAGTTTCTGATTCAGTCGGTGAAACAGCTGAATTAGTTACAAAGGCCGCCATTAGTCAATTTAATGGGAAAGATGCAGAAATTAAACGTTTTCCATATGTAGAGGATTACCAGCATATTGATGAGGTGGTTTCGTTAGCTAAGCTAAATCATGGAGTAATTATCCATACTTTAGTTAAGCCGCAAATGAGAGCATATCTAAAAAAACAAGCTATCGGTCAAAAAGTAAATGAAGTGGATATTATTGGTCCGTTAATGGATAAATTCCAAGAATTATATCATAAAGAACCGTTGTGTGAACCTGGATTAGTTAGAAAATTGGACGATGATTATTTTAAAAAGGTTGAAGCGATTGAATTTGCTGTAAAATATGATGATGGTAGAGATCCGAGAGGAATACTCCGTGCAGATATCGTTTTGGTAGGTGTTTCGAGAACATCTAAAACCCCATTATCGCAATATCTCGCACATAAACGCTTTAAAGTGGCTAATGTTCCGCTTGTTCCTGAAGTCGATCCGCCTGAAGAGCTTTTTCAAGTATCTCCTGAAAAATGCTTCGGGCTCAAAATTAGCCCGGAGAAACTTAATTTTATTCGAAAAGAACGACTTTTAGCTCTTGGTTTAAATGATGAGGCAAGTTATGCAAATATAAACCGGATTAAAACTGAAATAGATTATTTTGATTCAATTGTTTCTAAAATGGGCTGCAAAGTAATTGATGTAACGAATAAAGCGGTTGAAGAAACAGCAAATATTATTATAAATATGAAGCGGCTATAGAATTAGGAGGATGTCTTTAGAGTATTTCAATATGCTTTTGGACATCCTCGTAATTTTATAGCCGTCCAAAACAGAAGCTTTTAATACATCGACTAATAAAATAAAAGATATAAGTAAAAATATATGGTCAAGAAAGAGAAAATATACTATAATAAAAAATTGTGATAAAAATGTATTTAAAATAGGTTTAGAGTCATGAATAAAGGAATAAACTAACTATTGGGATATGTCAAGTTTCTAAGCCTAGAAAAATTCGACAAAAGTAAAAAAATACAATCAGAGTTTGGAAAAGAAAGAAGGATTCTGTGGAGTGATGTAGAATAGTTACTAATACAGAAAGAAATGGAACAACTATTTTTGTTGATGCGGATGCGTGTCCTGTAAAACAAGAAATCATATCTGCCGCAATGAAATATAGCTTGCCCTATATATTTATCGCTTCTTATGCGCATAAATCAAGTAAACATGATGAACGATGGATTTATGTAGATCCGGATAAAGAATCTGCAGATCTTTTTATAATGAATCATGTTCAAAAAAATGACATAGTTGTCACACAGGATATCGGGTTAGCAAGTCTCGTACTTCCTAAGCATGTATTCGCTATTTCTCCTAGAGGCAAGGAATATAAGGAAGAAGCGATTCAAACAGCACTTGACTTTCGGTATTTAGCTGCCAAAGCTAGACGCAGAGGGAAATATGAAAAAGGACCAAAACCCTTTACAGAACATGATAGGCAGTCCTTTATTAATAATTTTGAGGAGATTTTGTCGAATATTGTAATAAAGTAGAAATATTAAATTTAATTGGGGATGTTTTCGTGGTTGGAATTATTCCTGAGGATAAAATCAATGAAATACGTCAATCAATAGATATAGTAGATATTATCGGGGAATATGTACATCTAAAAAAACAGGGCAGAAATTATTTTGGCCTATGTCCCTTCCATGGTGAAAATACTCCATCCTTTTCGGTTTCAACCGATAAGCAAATATACCATTGTTTTGGTTGTGGTGCAGGTGGGAATGTTATTTCATTTTTAATGGATATTGATGGATTGAATTTTCAAGAAGCTGTAATTAAGCTTGCAGGAAAGGGAAACGTACATTTAGAACTTGAAAAAGGGCTAAATGACCATATTTCCAAATCAAAAGATACTTCAGAAGAGAAACAAATGAAAGAAGCATATGAGCTTCTTCAAAAGTTTTATCATCATTTATTGGTGAATACTACTGAAGGTCAACATGCATTAGAATATCTTATTGGGCGTGGTTTTTCAAAAAGCAGTATCGAAAAATTTCAAATAGGTTATTCTCTTCCAAGTTGGGACTTTACCGTGAAATGGTTAAACAAGCGTGGGTTCCAATTACCTCTATTAGAAAAAGCTGGTCTCATAATTCAAAGAGAAAATGATGATACATATTTTGATCGTTTTCGAAATAGAATTATGTTTCCAATCCAAAATTCAAAAGGGGAAACCATTGCTTTTGCCGGTAGAGCAATTGCAAAAGAAGATCAACCTAAATATTTAAACAGTCCTGAAACGATCCTTTTTAATAAAAGTAATATTTTATACAACTATTACCGTGCAAAAGGATTCATTAAGAAACAGCAGCAGGCAATTTTATTTGAAGGTTTTGCTGATGTAATATCTGCTGATTCAGCCGAAATATTTAATGGAATAGCTACAATGGGTACATCTTTAACCGAACAGCATGTTCAGCTAATTAGAAGAATGACAGATGCTGTAACGATTTGTTATGACTCAGATTTTGCAGGGATTGAAGCAGCTTATAGAGCCGGAAAAATGCTTACTGAGCAAAACTGCAATATTCGAATAGCAAGGATGCCCGAAGGATTAGACCCCGATGACTACATAAAAAAATACGGAGCTGAAAAGTTTCGTAAGGATGTAATAGGGGCAAGTTTAACGTTTATGTCCTTCAAAATGGAATATTTCCGATTAGGAAAAAATCTTCAAAATGAAGGAGAAAAACTACAATATATAGAAAAGATTATAGAAGAAATTACAAATCTCGATAGAGCAGTAGAAAGAGATCATTACTTAAGACAGCTGGCTGATGAGTTTTCAATATCTTTAGATGCGTTAAAGCAACAGCAGAAACAAATGTTTTATGCGACTAAAAAGAATCGGCATCAGCAAAAAGAGGTAAAAACGAGTAGATTTTATTCTGAACAAAAAAATCGTTTATTACCAGCTAATCAGACCGCAGAAAGACGTTTACTTGCCCACATGCTGCAAGATGCTGATGTAGCATTTAAAATAAAGGATCTATTAAATGGAATTATTCTATATTATGATGAACATCAAGCAATACTGACCTATTTACTTGGTTTTTATGAAGATGGAAATGAACCTGATACAAGTAAATTTTTACTAATTCTCCCAGATGAACAATTGCGGGGGATTGTAACTGAACTAGAAATGATGCCTTTAAATAGTGAAGTTACTGATCGAGAAATTGAAGACTATGTATATCAAGTGTTGAAACATCAAAAGATGTTAAAAATAAAGGAAAAAGAAAACTTGCAAAAGAAAGCAGAACAAGAAAATGATTGGAAAAAGGCGTTAAGCCTTGCAGTTGAAATCTTACAACTCCGGAAATCCTTATAAATTCTGCAGTTGCATGAAATACTTGGAAGGAGGGGGACATATGGCTGAAAAATCAGCTCGTTCCAAAGAAATTGAATCCGAATTAACTCTTGATCAAGCTAAAGAACAATTAGTTGAGCGTGGTAAAAAAAGAGGTATTTTGACATATGAAATAATCTCAGGTAAATTAAGTCATTTTGAATTAGATTCTGAGCAAATGGATGAGTTTTATGAATATTTAGGTGACCAAGGTATTGAAATAACAGAGGAAAATGATGATGAAGATGAGGATGCTCCAAACATTCATGAACTAGAGAAAGATGATGAAGAGTTTGACCTAAATGATTTAAGTGTTCCTCCAGGTGTAAAAATAAATGACCCTGTCAGAATGTATTTAAAGGAAATTGGCCGAGTAGACCTACTATCTGCTGAAGAAGAGATCTCCCTTGCAAAACGTATTGAACAAGGCGACGAAGAAGCGAAAAGAAGACTTGCAGAAGCCAATTTGCGATTAGTAGTTAGTATAGCAAAAAGATATGTTGGGCGTGGCATGCTTTTCTTGGATTTAATTCAAGAAGGTAATATGGGATTAATCAAAGCAGTTGAAAAATTTGATTATGATAAAGGCTTTAAATTTAGTACGTATGCAACTTGGTGGATTCGTCAAGCGATTACACGTGCGATTGCTGACCAAGCTCGTACCATTCGTATTCCGGTTCATATGGTTGAAACCATAAATAAACTTATCCGTGTTCAAAGACAGCTATTACAAGACTTAGGTCGTGAGCCTTCGCCCGAAGAAATAGCGGAAGAAATGGATTTAACTCCAGAAAAGGTTCGAGAAATCTTAAAAATCGCTCAAGAACCAGTTTCATTAGAAACTCCGATAGGTGAAGAGGATGATTCACATCTTGGTGATTTTATCGAAGATCAGGATGCAACTTCACCATCTGAACATGCAGCGTATGAATTATTAAAGGAACAATTAGAAGATGTTTTAGACACGTTAACTGATCGTGAAGAAAATGTTCTTCGACTTCGTTTTGGACTTGATGATGGCCGTACAAGAACCCTTGAGGAAGTAGGCAAAGTATTTGGTGTTACGCGAGAAAGAATACGTCAAATTGAAGCCAAAGCATTACGCAAACTTCGTCATCCAAGTAGAAGTAAACGATTAAAAGATTTCTTAGAATAATACTAAATTTGAAATAGTTTGCTTCCTTGGAGGTAAACTATTTTTTTTGAAAAGAAAAAAGGATTTTTTATTCTCTTTATCGAAAGATTTTAACAGGATGTGTTGCATATTGGACTCTTCACGAAAAGAAGTAATAATTAAAGAAATCATGTATTGGAAAGACCATAAAATGCTCCCAGACCATTATTGCGATTATTTACTTGCGTTGTATAGTGAGGGTGAGCTGAATAATGAACTAAGTAACGTAAACAAAAGAAAGCACGGAAAAAAATTTGGTATTTTTCTTTTCATTCTTTGTTTACTTGTCATCATATCATTCTTTGTCATTTATTTTACTGAATTAGCTTTTATTTTGCAAACGATGATTTTGACATGTTTTGTCGTATTTTTACTTATTTTAGGTTTTTATTATTCTAAAAAAGAATTTTGGTATCCTATTTTTTATATTGGTGCTGCCTTTTTATTTTTACTTTTATCTGTCCATATTATTGATAAGGAATTTAATAATAATCCATTAGCCCTTTATACTACGCTTTTTTTTAATTGTTTTATTTGGTTATTAACGGGCTGGCGGTTGAGACTGCTCTATTTTGTTATCTCGGGTGTATTAGGTCTTTTATTATTAATTATTTATATCGTAATATAACAGAGTAATTTTTAAAAACTTTAAAAAGTTGAGAATATTCCTCTATTTACATTATAATGGTTAATGTAAGCGTCTTCAAGAATAAAGGGGGATATGTACAATGGATTTTAGTCTTACAGCAGAACAAGCAATGATTCAGCGAACAATAAAAGAGTTTGCTGTGGAGGAAGTAGAAAAAGGGGCATTGGAAAGAGATAATAATAAAGAGTTCCCTAGGGAAATATTTAATAAATTATCGAATTTAGGGATGATGGGTCTTCCATTTCCTGAAGAATATGGCGGTGCAGGAGCAGATACGATAAGTTTTGCCATTGTGGTGGAGGAATTAAGTAAAGCTTGCGGATCAACAGGTATTACATACTCCGCTCATATATCTTTAGGTGGAGCACCGATTAATATGTTTGGCACAACAGCACAGAAGGAGAAATACTTAGTTCCAATTTGTTCAGGCGAATCGCTTGGTGCCTTTGGATTGACTGAACCAAGTGCTGGATCGGATGCTGGGGGAACACAAACCTCAGCAGTAGAGGACGGAGAAAACTTTGTAATTAATGGAAATAAGTGTTTTATTACAAATGCAAGCTATGCCAAATACTTGGCGTTAACTGCTATTACAGGAATGGAAAATAATAAAAAAGAAATAAGCGCGATTATTGTTCCGACTGATTCTGAAGGTTTTTCAGTAATAAATAATTATGAAAAAATGGGGCTTCATGCTTCAAATACAACAGAATTAGTTTTGGAAGAAGTTAGAGTACCTAAAGAAAACCTATTGGGTGAACGAGGACAGGGTTTTAAGCAATTTTTGGCTACGTTAGATGGTGGAAGAATAGGGATTGGTGCAATGGCAGTTGGTATTGCTCAAGCGGCTTATGAAAAAGCATTGCAATACGCAAAAGAAAGAAGGCAATTTGGGCGTTCTTTATCACAATTTCAAGTGACACAATTTAAAATTGCTGATATGGCTATGAAAATTGAACTTGCTAGAAATATGGTTTATAAGGCTGCTTGGCTTAAAGATCAAGGTAAACCGTATTCCAAAGAAGCTGCAATGTGTAAATTATATGCTTCGGAAATATGTATGGAGATAACTAATCAAGCGGTACAAATACATGGTGGTAACGGGTACATGAAAGATTATCATGTAGAGCGATTTATGAGAGATGCAAAACTTCTCGAAATTGGAGAAGGAACATCTGAAGTACAAAGAATGGTAATTTCGCGAGAGATTGGTTGTTATTGACAAAATTATTTCTTACCGGTCAAAAAATATCGATGTAAATAATATTTTTGCACATACTAAATAATGAAAAAGTTCAAAACTTCATCTAAATTTGATGGAGTTTTTGTCTAATTTCCGAAAAAATACGGAATCTTTCTCCTTAGGGCTTTCCCTCCCAATGTTTTTCGAGTAAAATAAAGTTGTTTGTATAATGTATTTATTTATTAGGTTTCTTACATAAGGAGGTATATCATGAAACGTAATCCAATAATTCCTTATCTTTTGATTTGTGTATTGGGAATTGTACTTGTTTTCTTTTTATCTGTTAAAGGATTAGGCGATGCAAAAGAAATCGCAAAAGAAAAAGAAAATGGGGGAAAAGAAAAGGTAACAGAAAAATTTGAACCAGAGGCATTTGCTAAACAAACATGTATTGGTTGCCATGGTAACAACTTAGAAGGTGGAGCTGGTCCGAATTTACACGGTCTTGGAGCAAAGCTTGGTAAAGATAAGGTGAAAGATGTTTTAACTAACGGTACTTCCGGCGGAATGCCTGGTGGACTAGTTAAACCTGAAAATATTGATGCAATGGCAGATTGGCTTGTAAAGCTTAAATAATTTGCCAATTGGCCAAGTTTGTTTGTAAAAAGAGTTCTTTGCATTGTGCAAGGAGCTTTTTTTTGTATATTATAGAAAGTGAATTTGATACATTTAATAAATAATTAAAGTGGTGAAAAGATGAATATAGACAAGCTTTCCAAAAGACTGGAGACGGTAAGTAATTACATAATTAGTAATTCTACTTTTGCTGACATTGGATCTGATCATGCATATCTTCCTTGTTATGCAATTAAAAATGGCCTAGCAAAGTCAGCAATTGCGGGTGAAATTGTCGAAGGACCCTATCAATCCGCGCTTCAACAAGTAAAAGAAGCGAAACTAGAAAACAATATTTCCGTTCGCAAAGGTGACGGACTTGAAGTAATTGAAGCTAATGAGGTTGATTGTATTACTATTGCTGGGATGGGTGGCGGACTGATTACTTCCATTCTTCAGAAAGGTGCAGATCGTTTAGAAGGAGTAAAGAGATTAATTCTTCAACCAAATATTGGTGCACATCATATCCGTAATTGGTGCGTACAAAATAATTGGGAACTGATAGCTGAGGTCATAATTGAAGAGGACGAAAAAATATATGAAATATTAGTTGCTAGCAAAATCCAAACGAATGAATTTTATAAACTTACTGATGCAAGTTTATTATTAGGACCGTTTCTTATGAAGGAAAAAAATAACGTGTTTAAAAAGAAATGGACAGAGGAATTAAAGCAATGGAAGACGATTTTAGAAAAAATGAACAAAGCCGAGAATCCTGATAAAATTTCTGAAAGAAAAGAGCAGTTAGAGAAAAACATACTGCTAGTGGAAGAGGTATTGAAATGAAAACAGCAAATGGTTATGAAATCATTCAATTGTTCGAAAGCTTTTCTCCGAAAAAGTATGCCATGGAAGGGGATCCAATTGGATTGCAAATTGGCAAATTAAATAAACCGGTTAAAAATGTAATGATAGCCCTAGATATATTGGAAGAGGTAGTCGATGAAGCGATTAAAAATGATGTCGATTTAATTATCGCACATCACCCAATCATCTTTCGTCCTTTGAAAAACTTGTTAACTGAGCGGACACAAGGGAAAATAATTGAAAAATTGATCAAACACGATATTGCTGTTTATGCTGCCCATACAAATTTAGATGTTGCGATTGGGGGTGTAAATGATTTGCTTGCGGAAGCCCTTCAATTGGAAAATACGGAAGTATTAGATCCTACATACGAGGACAAATTAAAAAAATTAGTTGTTTATGTCCCAGTGGATTATGAAGAAGAGGTACGGAATGCAATAGGTAAAGCAGGTGCGGGTGCGATCGGGCAATATAGCCATTGTTCGTTCTCTTCAGAAGGGACAGGACGTTTTCTGCCGAGTGAACATTCAACACCTTTTATAGGGGCGAGAGGAAAGTTAGAGTCTGTAAAAGAAAACAAAATTGAAACGATCATCCCTGAATCGATTGAAAAAAAAGTGATTACGGCGATGATAAAAGCACATCCATATGAAGAAGTAGCATATGATATATACCCAATAGAAAATAAGGGACAAATTTTAGGGTTAGGAAGAATTGGTATGTTAAAGGAAGAAATGTCACTTGAACAATTTGCAGAACATGTGAAGAAAACGTTAGAAGTGAGTACTGTAAGGGTTGTTGGTGATTTAAACGATCAAATTAATAAAGTAGCTGTATTAGGCGGCGATGGCAATAAATACTTTTCGAAGGCAAAGTTTAAAGGTGCGGATGTCTTTGTTACAGGTGACTTTTATTATCATAATGCACATGATGCGATGCAAATCGGACTCAATATTGTCGACCCCGGGCATAATGTTGAAAAGGTAATGAAAAAAGGGGTTGCTGAGAGATTAAGCAAAATGTGTGAGGATAAAGGTTATAGTGTTCAATTTATTCCGTCAACGATTCATACAGATCCATTTACATTTATATAAAAAAATAAAAATCCCAATAGGGATTTTTATTTTTGGGTTAATTTTTTTACCTTTGGCAGTATTTTATTTAAAGGTACCTTTTTTTCATGATGCCAAGTTTCTTCATCAGCTGGATCGAATTGATCGATAAAGGCGATTACTTCACGGACAATTGGTGTAGGAGTAGATGCACCGGCAGTGACAGCAACCTTTTTTGCATCTTTAATCCAATCAATTTGTATTTCAGATATATCGGCAATACGATATGCCTTCGTATGGGCAATTTGTTCGGAAACTTGTGCCAAACGGTTTGAATTATTGCTTTTTGGATCACCAACAACAATGAGAACATCCGCTTCTCCAGCTTGTTCGGCAACTGCTTCTTGTCTAACTTGAGTAGCCAGACAAATCTCTTTATGCTGCTCAACATGTGGGTATTTCTCTTGAACTTTCTCCATAATATCGAGAACATCCCATTGGCTCATTGTTGTTTGATTTGTAACAATCAATTTTTCGTTTTGAATATCTAACTGCGCTACATCCTCAAGAGTCTCAACTAAATGAACTATTTCAGGTGCAACTCCAACTGCTCCCTCTGGTTCCGGGTGTCCTTTTTTGCCAATATAGATCACATCATAGCCTTCAGCTTTTTTTTGACGGATAAGGTCATGTGTTTTCGTTACGTCTGGACATGTTGCATCAATGGTAACGAGTCCTTTTTTCTTGGCTATTTCTCTTACTTCCGGTGAAACACCGTGTGCAGTGAATATAACAGTACCTTTTTCTACTTTTTCAAGAATTTCTTTGCGATTTTTCCCATCTAACGTAATAATTCCTTCTTCTGCAAATGCATCTGTTACATGTTTATTATGAACTATCATACCCAATATATAGATTGGGCGTGGTAAAGTCTTATCTAAAGCAGCATTTCGTGCAATGACCATTGCATCGACAACACCATAGCAATATCCACGGGGTGAAATTTTCATTACCTCCATGTTTCATCCTCCTGACTAAAGGTATGTCATGTTTAACTAATACTATTTATCTAGTACATCCTTTACATTATATTAAAATTCCTTTGATATTACAAAAGAAAGTTAGAAAACAGCTGGAAATGAGAAAACCGCTACGAAAAAACTTCATTAGCGGCTGTAAAATAGATTAAATATATAATTTAGGTACTGATTCACCTGATGTATTTTTTTTAGGTATAGAAGTAGTCTTCGATTTAATTTTAATTGTTTGTGAATTAGTTTTTTTCTTCTTCCCTGTTTTACTTGATTTTGATTTTGACTCTTTTGCTACGAGGGTACTAGATTCTTCGTTAGATTCATTTTTATTTGTACTTTCATTTGTACTTTCATTTATTTCATCTTCAACATCATCAGCATCATCTTCTGTATCTGTACTATTTAGACCTTTGTACATTTTCCACATTGCAGGTAAATTTCTAACTAATGGTCCATATTGTTGTACCATAGGACCGATTTGCTGAGCCGTTCTGAGCACGTTTTGGGTATTATTTAAAAAAGTACCGATCTTACCCGGATTAGCAATACTCCCTATATTACTAAGAAGGCCTCCTCCACTGCCAGCACGTTGAAAACCCGCGGCTGCATTGGCTATATTGCCTGCTTGGGACGTTGCTCCGCGTTGAAACAAGCGTGAAAGTAATCCACCACCACTTGCAGGATTGGGACTACCACCGGGAAATCCCCCCATACCAAATGGAGATGAACGACCTATTGACTGCATGGGACCTTGAAACATACCGCCCAAATTCATTGGGGGTCGCGGCATGTTGCCTCCAAAAAATCCTGGTATTGGAGCATTATTCATCTGAGGAAATATACTTGGCGGCGGCAAAAGTTTTCCTCCTTTCTTATTAAATTTACTTCTATATTACAATATGCACGTTTTTATAAAACGTCTTTTACTTTTGTAGGAGTGGAAGTTTTAGTTATTGTCGATTATAATAACAAAATGGACTTTTATTTGTACGGTAGAGAAAAATGTCCTTTATAAAGGAGAGTGTAATATGAACGAAAATAAATTTTCGATGTTTAAGTTTAATCTCTATATAGATAAGGCGATAAATGAGTTAGGCTTTTATGAACCAACAGAAATTCAAAAAAAGATGATACCAACTATCTTACGTGGGGAAAGTGCGATTGGACAATCCCAAACAGGGACAGGAAAAACACATGCATACTTACTACCAATCATCCAATCGATTAATCCGGAAGAACAGGAGGTACAAGCAGTCATAACAGCTCCTACACGGGAGCTTGCTAATCAAATTTATCATGAAATTTTAAAGATAACGAAATTTTACGAGGACCAGTCGATTGTTTCCCGCTGTTTTATTGGTGGGACGGATAAACAACGTACGATCGAAAAGTTAAAAAACCAGCCACAAATTGTTGTAGGAACTCCTGGGAGAATTAATGACTTAATTCGAGAGCAGGCATTATTTGTCCATACAGCTAAAACACTCGTAGTAGATGAAGCTGATTTGATGTTAGATATGGGTTTCCTTTATGATGTCGATCAAATTGCGGGCCGTATGCCTAAAGAATTGCAAATTCTTGTTTTCTCAGCAACGATTCCGGAAAAACTTAAACCATTTCTTAAAAAGTATATGGAAAACCCAATATATGAACATGTTCAGCCGAAACATATATCTGCAGAAAATATTGAACATCTTTTAGTTCCCTTGCGCAGCAGAGAAAAAATCGATTTATTAACGGATATGTTAAAAACATATAATCCTTATTTGGCAATTGTATTTACGAATACGAAATCAATGGCAGATGAAGTGGCTGATAAATTAATAGAAAAAGGATTAAAAGTTGGTAGAATTCATGGAGATTTATCTCCGCGTGAACGGACCAAAATGATGAAACAGATAAGAAACCTTGATTATCAATATATCGTAGCAACAGATCTAGCAGCGCGTGGAATCGATATTGAAGGTGTTAGTCATGTAATTAATTATGAGCTTCCGCAAGACCTTGATTTTTATGTACACCGTGCCGGACGAACAGCAAGAGCAGGACATTCGGGTATATCAGCAACGATATATACACCTTCTGATGAAGATGCATTAAATAGGTTGGAAAAAATGGGAATCATTTTTGATAATAAAGATTTACAGAAAGGTGAATGGGTGACCATTACTGAAAGAAATAAAAGAAAGAATCGGAAAAAACAATCCGATGAAATTGATAATAAAGCAAGAAATTTAGTAAGGAAACCGAAAAAGGTAAAACCAGGATATAAAAAGAAAATTAATCAGCAGGTCGAGCAAATTAAAAAGCGAGAAAGAAAACTTCAAAAGCGCAAATAGTTTATTTTTAGGGAGTGTGGAGAATGTTAAAACTTGGATCACATGTATCAATGAGTGGTAAGAAAATGTTGCTTGGAGCAAGTGAAGAGGCTGTTTCTTATGGTGCAAATACGTTTATGATTTATACAGGAGCTCCACAAAATACACGGCGTAAAAAAATAGAAGATCTTAATATTGAAGCGGGAACTACTCATATGAAAGAAAACGGTATTGATGAAATTATTGTACATGCTCCATATATCATTAATATCGGTAATTCAGTAAATCCTTCTACTTATGAACTTGGAGTAAATTTCTTACGTTCTGAAATTGAAAGAACTGAAGCTATTGGTGCTAGACAAATTGTTCTTCATCCCGGTGCACATGTCGGTGAAGGAGCAGAAAAGGGCATTGAACAAATAATTAAAGGCCTAAATGAAGTTCTTACCGCCGACCAAAAAGTTCAAATTGCGCTTGAAACAATGGCTGGCAAAGGTTCGGAATGCGGTAGATCTTTTGAGGAACTCGCTACAATTATTGACGGTGTTCATTTTAATGATAAGTTATCTATTTGTTTTGATACCTGCCATACACATGATGCCGGATATGATATTATAAATAATTTTGATGGCGTCCTCGAAGAGTTTGATCGATTAATTGGGATTGATCGAATTAAAGTATTACACATAAACGACAGTAAAAATGTGACAGGGGCTAGAAAAGATAGACATGAGAATATTGGATTTGGACATATTGGATTCACGGCTTTAAACAATATTGTACACCATCCACAACTAGCTGATGTGCCGAAAATATTAGAAACTCCTTTTGTAGGAGAAGATAAGACAAATAAAAAAGCCCCATATAAGTATGAAATTGCAATGTTAAGAAATAAGCAGTTTAATGAGAATTTGCTTGAAGAAATTAATAATCAATAGAATTTAGCATTTACGCAATAAAGCATTGAGGGATTTCCCCCCTCAATGCTTTATTACTTTGTGAATTGGACAAATATTCGGTTGATTTCTTTGGCTGTTTCCGGCCCCGTAATTTTCGCCACTTCTTTTATCAGTTTGGTTCGTTGTTTATCGTCAAATATGTTATAAGATTTTCCTCGTAAATATGCAGCAATCTTATTTGCATCACTTTTAGATAGCCGGACATTAAATTGTTTTGCATATTTTAATAATTCTTCACCTGTGATTATGTTAATTTTGTAATTAATCACATTTTGTAGTAATTTCATCTGCACATCACTCCTCTTTTGATACATATGAAGTGGACAAACGAAATGTTCCAATCATTTGTGTTTTTTAGTTATATACAAGAGGGGGGTGTAAGTTTACATAAAGGAAAATCTCATGTATAATTTTTTTATGGAATAAATCGTAATCATTCTTAATAGCATTCATTAAAGTAGGTGTTATATAAAATGCATGTTACTAGTGCGATTCAAACATTGAAGGACAAAGGGTTTAAGCACACTGGAAAACGGGAACAAATGCTAGAATTATTTGCTGCTAATAACAAGTATTTAACAGCAAGGGACGTTCTAGAATATATGAAAGATGATTATCCAGGATTGAGCTTTGACACTATATATAGAAATTTATCTTTATTTGTTGAATTAGGGATTCTTGAAGCAACGGAATTATCGGGGGAAAAGAATTTTCGTTTTAGTTGTTCAACAACAAATCACCATCATCATTTTATCTGTCTGGAATGCGGGAAAACGAAAGAAATTCAAACGTGTCCGATGAATATTTTGGACGAAGATTTGGTAGGATATAATGTTTCGGGCCATAAATTTGAAATTTATGGAAAGTGCCCGGATTGTATGTAATAAAAAATCATAAGACCGGATCTTATGATTTTTTATTTGTTGTATTATTTAATATGTTGTGCATAGTTTGCTGCTTTACTTTGCGTCTTTAACCATTTATTTACCCATATTTCAGCCTCATGCCAATTCTTTACCCGAACGACTCCATCAGGAATAGGATCTTGATTATAAGGAGTATCGAATAAAATTACTGGTATTTGTAATTCTTCATGGATCATAACTGCATTGTCATGTTTATCCTCAAAAAAGAGATCTACCTGATATTTTTTAGCTGTTTCGACTTTGTTATGTGATCCGATTAATTCAATATGGTGGTAAAATAAATCATTGGTATTAAACCAATTTTCCGTAACGGTAATTAAATTCGAACTTCTTGCACTTATGAAATATAGTTGAAATTTTTCTTTCCACTCTGTTAAAACTTCTTTTGCTCCTTCAGCAAGCGGTGATTCACCATACATCTTAGGTTCGGTTCTAACAAACCACTCGTAAAAAACTTTTGGATCTACATCAATAACATTTGTAAGTTCATATTCCGTAATATCATCTAAAGTTAATTGTAGTTTAAACTCATCATTTATATAGGGAAGTAAAGAATTTGGATGGGTTACAGTTCCATCAATATCAATTCCAAATCTCATTTTCATAAAAAACTACTCCTTTTAAGCACAATAAAAATTTTCACTATAAAAAGTGTACCATACTATTATAAAACTGAACAAAAATTACATCATTCATTGTTGGAAAAGATTGTTATGATGAAACAATAACAATCGGCACACAATAATAATGCTCCTGCTCTTACGATTCGAAAGTGAGGGATATTATGAATGATGAAACACGTTATGACAAGCTAGAAGAAAATCATCATGATGAAAAAGATAATCATGATTATCACGAAGAAACGGCTGCTGAAATAGCTGCTCCTGTCTCGTGGGATCGTAGCCGCGATAACGATCGTGGTGAAGATAAGGATCATGAACATGCTCATGTAAGTGGTAAAGTTATCGGCTGGTCTGCTTTAGTGTTATCAGTTCTATCTCTATTTTTCTTACCTGTAGTATTAGGGGCTGTAGGGATCATTCTTGGTTTTGTTGCGAGAAGAAGGCATGCGACAACATTAGGGGCATGGAGCATAGGGATAGGTGTTGTTTCTCTTATAATTGGGATATTTGTACTACCATTTTTTTAATGGAAATATCTTAATCACTGTCATATGTGGGAGCTGTTATAAAAAGAAAAGTGCGGATCAAGTCCGCACTTTTCTATGCTTTTTGTTCACTCTGTTTTTGATAATATTCCTCAGCAATTAAATCAATTTCTTTTTTCAGTTCTTCTACCATTGTTTCCTCTGGAACTTTTCTTACGATTTTTCCTTTACGGAAGAGTAATCCTTCACCACGAGCCCCGGCGATGCCAATATCAGCTTCACGGGCTTCACCAGGACCGTTTACGGCACAGCCTAATACAGATACCTTAATCGGTGCTTTAATCGTTGAAATATATTCTTCAATCTCATTGGCAATACTAATTAAATCAATTTCGATTCTTCCGCAAGTAGGGCATGAAATCAATGTCGCTGCATTGGAGGATAAACCGAACACTTTTAACAATTCTCTAGCTACTTTTACCTCTTCAACTGGATCGGCACTTAAAGAAATACGTAAAGTATTACCGATACCTTTACTTAAGATTGCACCTAGACCAGCAGCACTTTTTACAGTACCGGAAAATAATGTTCCAGATTCGGTAATTCCCAAGTGTAATGGATAATCAAAAGCTCGAGCAGCCTTTTCATACGCCTCGATTGCAAGATTTACATCGGACGCTTTCATCGAGACGATGATATCATGGAAGTCAAGGTCTTCTAAAATTTTTATATGATGCAAAGCACTTTCAACCATACCATCAGCGGTTGGATATCCATACTTTTGTAAAAATTGTTTTTCAAGACTTCCTGCATTTACGCCAATGCGTATAGGTATACCTTTTGCTTTAGCAGCTTTAACAACCGCTTCTACTTTCTCGCGTTTCCCAATATTTCCCGGGTTAATGCGAATTTTATCTGCTCCCCCTTCAATTGCTTTTAAGGCGAGACGATAATCAAAATGAATATCAACGACTAATGGAATATTGATACGCTTTTTTATTTCGGGAATTGCTTCAGCAGCACGTTCGTCAGGACATGCAACCCGGACAACTTGGCAACCTGCTTCTTCCAAACGTTTAATTTGGTTTACTGTTGCTTCTACGTCATGTGTTTTTGTCGTTGTCATACTCTGAATAAAAAGTTCATTGCTTCCCCCGATAGTTAAATTTCCAACCTTAACGGGACGTGTTTTTGAACGATGTATAATTTCACCCAAGGGTAATTCGCTCCTTTATTAAGTACAAATGAGTTTTGTAATTTAATTATAACAAATGTATTGTATCAGTATTTGAAGGGAATTGACAAGGAAATGAGGTTAGTCATTATTATTTATATATTGGAAATTTATAAACCTGACCAATTTGAATTTCCTCCGGTGTGATATTATGATTAAATTTTTTGAAGTCGATGATTACTTGTTTTATAGGGATGGACAATGGAGATTTATTAATTTTTTCTACAATGGACAAAACGGTATCACCAGGAATCACTTTCTTATTTACATATGGGGCAGGCTTTTCTATCGTTACGTTCTTTTCTGATTTTACTGTTACTTGTGAAACTGCAGGGATTGTTCCAAAGTTGATATCAATATAGACACTATAAATAATGATAATTACTGCGACGAATGCTAGAAATTTTTTCAAGATTAGCGCCTCCTTTTTGTCATATTTATGCTTGTCCTTAAATGAATATGACTAAAAAGAAAAAAAACTGACATGTTTGCCAGTTTTTCGATTTAAATAGTTTATGCTATGTCTAGCCCAGCGTCTATCGACTAGCGTACTTCAGGACTTCTCCCTACGATAAGTCAACATCGATTCGCCTTGCAGGCTTATCGTGTTTCCTTTATCTCAGTCGAAGTCCCTCCAGTCTAGTACGTCGATGAGCAAGGCGCTTACGCTTTTCTATTAGGTTTCGGAATTTCTCTAATGGTTAAATAAAGAAAGATTAAACAAATAATCCAATTGATTAAAAGTCCGCCTGGAACGGCTGTTTTTAATGCATCCATTAATACGAAAAATACTGTCGGTAAGGTGATGCAGTGGGCAGCTATCCTCCAGCTGTTTCTGTATTGCAGGTTTCTATCAAATGTCCTTGCGAATAATATTCCAATGCCTGCGAAAATGGAAATTTTAATAAATCCCATTGCAGAAGTAAATAAATACATAATAATAAATACTATAGGTAAAACAATCCAAAGTACTCCGTGGATGGAGGACAAAAACTTATCAATATCCTTATTTTGTAATTTCATCCCTTCTAGTGCGGAATAAGGAAAGTTTTGTGTATTTCGATCTGCTATGACAACGAATTCGTTTTTAAGCAATGCGACTGCATTTCCTTCTTTTTCGATATCTTGTGTAGTAATCTTACCAGTTGGATCAAGTATGATATGAAAATCGGACTTTTCCAATGTAAAGGGTTCCTTAATATCTGATGTAAGGGTGCCATTTTCAATTTGAAAAGGAGGCAGTTCTTCCATAAAGATTTGTTTACCTTCATTTAGTGCAGTAATTGTCATTTTTGAAAAATGAAATAATCCAGGTAAGGTGGATAAAAACATAAGTAAAAAAACATACAATATGGTTTTGCCGATTCCTAAAAATCGATATTTTGCAATATCTTTAGGGGAATAAAGACTTTTAATAAAACGTTGAAAAATATTCAAAACTATCATCACTTCCTTTTATGCATTTTCCTTAATATGTACAACTATTTATCATTGTAGGTTTTTTTTCACTGAATGTCATTTGAAAATACTAAAAATCGTTGAGAAATAATGCATAATCTTTTTTCTCACGTCTATTCTTATAAGAAGAGGTGTTAATTATGGACTGGTTATACTGGACAATCATAATTTTAATGATGCTTGTTGCTTTTATTGGTTTAATTTATCCAGTGATTCCTAGTGTTCTTTTTCTATTTGGTTCCTTTTTATTATACGGCTTATTTTTTTCCTTTCATTCATTTAATTGGTTATTTTGGACGATTCAAATCTTATTTGTTATTTTACTTTTCGGAGCAGATTATTTGACCAATTTAATTGGAGTGAAAAAATTCGGAGGATCGAAAGCAGGGGTGTGGGGGAGTACAATTGGGTTGTTAATTGGGCCTTTTGTTATCCCGGTTATTGGAATTTTGATTGGCCCATTTTTAGGTGCTGTAATTGGAGAGTTAATTGTAAACCGTACATCATTTATCAAGGCGATGAAAATTGGATTGGGATCATTAATCGGCTTCATTAGCAGTGTGGTCGTAAAAGGGTTAATTCAAGTTATAATGGTTATTTACTTTTTTATTAGTATTAGGGGGTGAAATATTTTTAGAAAAACTAGGCAATTTATTTGCCTGCTACTTATAACTTTGGTAATCTTAAATTGAAATTACATGAATCACTTTGATTCAAACATTTACATAGGGAGGAATTTACCATGGCATTTGAATTACCACAATTACCTTATGCATATGATGCTCTTGAGCCTCATATTGACAAAGAAACAATGAATATCCATCACACAAAACATCATAACACATATGTAACGAACTTAAATGCAGCTCTTGAAGGAAATGAAGAACTTCTTAGTAAATCTGTTGAAGAAGTCATTGCGAATCTTGATGCAGTTCCTGAAGCAAAACGTACTGCTGTTCGTAATAATGGTGGCGGACATGCAAACCACTCATTATTCTGGAAACTTCTTTCACCAAATGGTGGAGGAGAACCAACAGGTGAATTAGCAGAAGCTATTAATAAAAAATTTGGCAGCCTAGACAAATTCAAAGAAGAATTTGCTGCTGCAGGTGCAAGTCGCTTTGGATCAGGTTGGGCTTGGTTAGTAGTTAATAATGGCGAACTAGAAGTAACTAGCACTCCAAACCAAGATAATCCATTAATGGAAGGAAAAACACCTATTCTTGGATTAGATGTATGGGAACATGCTTACTACTTAAACTATCAAAATCGTCGTCCTGACTACATTAAAGCTTTCTGGAATGTAGTAAACTGGGATGAAGTTGCAAAATTATACGCTGCAGCAAAATAATAGCAAACAAAAAGCATCGGGATATTCCGGTGCTTTTTTTGATTTAATTGCTGTCCATCTCTCAACATCTAACACCACGAGGTTTGCATATCTGGGCTGATGCGCTTTTAGCTTTTCATATAACAAAATAGAAATATGTATAATGTCACTCCTTTTTCAAAAGATATAAAGGATGAAAAAGGGGAGTTTATCATGATATTTCGAAAATTGTTAGGTGAAATTGAATTAACAAAAGACTTATCGTTATTATTGTATATTGGTGGAATTTATTCGCTTAGTGTGGCGTTATCGAATACATTTGTTAATATTTATTTATGGAAACAATCTGGCGAATTTATTGATTTAGCTATATACAATTTATCTGTCGTTGTTTTTCAGCCACTCACATTTATTATAGCCGGGAGATGGGCGAAAAAGGTTGACAGGGTCATTGTCCTGCGAATCGGGGTTATTTTTTTAGCATTGTTTTATTTATCTGTACTGTTTTTCGGTAGTCATGCATCACATTATTTAGTTGTATTAGGTGGTCTTTTAGGGATTGGATATGGTTTTTATTGGCTTGCATTTAATGTACTTACATTTGAAATAACTGAACCTGAAACGAGAGACTTTTTTAATGGGTTTTTAGGAAGTCTTACTTCATGTGGCGGTATGATCGGTCCGATTTTGGCCGGGTTTATTATTTCCCGTTTTACATCCAATATTGGATATACAATTGTTTTTGGGTTTTCCCTTACACTTTTTGCCTTAGCAGTTGTACTAAGCTTTTTTATTAAAAGGCGTCCTGCTCACGGAAGATATTTGCTTGCTCGGATTTTAGAAGAGAGAAAAAATAATCGAAATTGGCGATTAATAACGAATGCCCATTTTTTTCAAGGATTACGTGATGGAACATTTGCATTTATCATTTCTGTATTTGTATTTGTTTCAACTGGCAGTGAATTTGCATTGGGAACGTTTGGGCTGATTAATTCGGGTATATCATTTTTAGGATATTCTTTAGTTACACGACTAATTAAAAGTAAATATCGAAAAAGAGCGATTCTGTTAGGAGGACTTCTTTTATATGCGGGGATATTTATTATTGTATTTGACTTTAGTTATTCGAGATTATTGATTTATGCAGCCGTAATTGCGATTGCATATCCGATTATTCTAGTGCCGTATATTTCGATGACCTACGATGTCATTGGGAGAGGGTGGCAGGCTGCTGAAGCTAGAATTGAATATATTGTTGTACGTGAATTATTTTTAAATACTGGTCGAATTGTTTCAATTTTAGCTTTTATAGGAGCGATTACTTTTTTTCATGATAAGCAGAGCATTCCTTATTTGCTCATGATATTAGGTGCAGGGTATATTTGTGTTTCCTATCTTTTAAGGAAAGTGTCTACATAAATATTGTTTCGTAAAAAGGCATTGGTTAATGCCTTTTTTCTTCTTTTTTAAATTTTTGTACAATTCAACAGACTTTTCCTATACAATGAAAGAAAGGTAAATAGAGGAAAAGGGGAATATGTAATGAAAAAGAAGAAAAAAAGGCTAGTTGTTCCTTTTAGAATGAATATTATCTTTTTTGTTGTCTTTCTCTTATTTTCATCACTTATTTTTAGATTAGGTATTGTTCAAATCGTGCATGGAGAAAAGTATACAAATGAGATAAAGAGGACAAGTGATGTGACGGTTCAGATACCAGTTCCGCGGGGGAAGATAGTAGATAGAAACGGAAATTTAATCGTTGGAAATAAAGCATTAAAGGCGATTACATATACAAGGCCAACATCCATTAAACCTGATGAGATGCTAGAAATTGCTGAGCAATTGGCAAAATACATCAAAAAAGATACTAAAGAAGATATTAAAGCAATTACTGAAAGAGATCGGAAAGATTTTTGGATTTTGCATCATCAAAACAAAGCAAAAAGCAAAATTACAAAGGAAGATGAAAAAATATTAAAGCGCAAAAAATTAGCTGAAAAAGATTATGATAAGGAAATTTATCATCTCATGTTAGATAGAATTACTGAAAAAGAGTTGAATTCCTTTTCGAAGAATGATCTTGAAGTACTGGCCATTTATCGGGAAATGTTAAGCGGATATCCGCTGACACCACAAATTATTAAAAATAAAAATGTGACAAAAGAAGAAATAGCTATAATTGGAGAAAACTTAGATGTATTACCTGGGGTTGATATAACAACTGATTGGGATCGATATAATAGTTATAAGATTGATGGATTCGCCCCACTTGCATCCATTTTAGGGAAAATTACAACAGCTAAAGAAGGTTTGCCAAGTGAAAAAGCTGAATATTACACTGCTTTGGGCTATAGCCGAAATGATCGAGTTGGAAAAAGTTACTTAGAGTATCAATATGAAGATGTTCTTAGAGGGAAAAAAGAAAAAGTCGAAAATATAATGGATAAATCCGGGAAAGTGGTTGATTCGGTTGTTGTAAGAAAAGGACAACGTGGAAATGATTTAGTATTATCTGTTGATATGGAATTTCAGCAAAAGGTCGAAGAAATTATTACCAATAAATTATCCCATTTATCTCAACCTTATTTGGATCGAACATTTGTCACAGTAATGAATCCCAATACAGGTGAAATATTAGCGATGGCAGGAAAACTACGAGAAAAAAATGAAGAAACGGGTGTAAGAGAATATAATGATTTTGCTTTAGGAAATATGATTACCTCTTATGCGATGGGTTCGGCCGTAAAGGGAGCTATGGTTTTGACAGGCTACCAAACTGGGGCAATTACAATGAATAATAGGGTCATAAGAGATGAGCCATTAGTGTTTAAAGATACGAAATCAAAAAGTTCTTGGAGCACATCAGCTTTTGGAAATATTGATGACTTATATGCGTTAAAGAGATCTTCAAATGTTTATATGTTTAAATTAGCAATGAGAATTGGCGGCCAGCAATATTATATTCCTAATGGGCCACTTAGTATCGATAAGGTAAAAGCGATAGATACATTAAGGTATAATTTTGCGCAATTCGGATTAGGAGTCAAGACTGGCATCGATCTTCCTGGTGAGCAAGTCGGATTTGGTGGAAGAATCCCAGATTTCGCAGGTAATGTATTAGACTTCGGCATCGGACAATTTGATACGTATACACCATTACAATTAGTTCAATACATTTCTACGATTGCTAATGGCGGAAGTCGAATCAGGCCTCATTTAGTTAAAGAAATACGTGAGCCAAGTGATGATATCCATGAACTTGGTCCGGTAGCCCACGAACTTGGATCGAATGTATTAAATAAAATAGCGGCGAAAGAAGAGGAAATCGATCGTGTAAAAGAAGGTTTACGATTAGTTGTCTATGATCCGAACGGAACCGGTAAATCAATCAGGAATAAGCAATTAAAGATCGCAGGAAAAACAGGAACAGCGGAAGCCCTTTATGATGGTCCCGTTCCCCATAGTCCGGGGTTGATGCTTTGGAACTTGACATTTGCCGGCTATGCACCGTATGACAATCCTGAAGTCGCCCTCTCTGTTGTTGTTCCTTGGTCTACGACAGATAAAATGCACCCAAATTTAGACGTAGCAGATGCAGTGTTTAAAGCATATTTTGATTTAAAAAAGAAACGTGAGAAAAAGGATACGAATACTATTAATAAAAAAATAAATATAAAAAAGACTGAAAAACAACAAAATGAAGCAAATGATACAAATTCAGAATGAACCTATAACCCTTTTTAAGAGCTTATTTTTTCTAAGCTCTTTTCTTTTTAAATTATGAAACTTAAAATCTCTCTCTTTCCTTATATTTCTGCATTTAATTTATAGAAATTCTCTTCCTTTTCCGTTAAAATGTAGAGTGATGTAAAAAGTGGGAGGGTTTTGTCATTTGAAGAAAACGAAAAAGAAAAAAAGAGCGTTTGTCTCCTTACGAATGAATATATTATTTTTTGTTGTCTTTTTACTCTTCTCTTCCTTAATTCTTCGACTTGGAATTGTCCAAATTGTTTACGGTGATGATTACAAGCGGGAGATAGATAGAAAAGAGAATGTAACGGTTAACACATCTGTTCCAAGAGGGAAAATTTTAGACCGAAATGGTAAGTTAGTTGTTGGGAATAAACCGTTAGATGCAATTACGTATACTAGACCACAAAATATAAAATCAGAAGACATATTAAAAATTGCGGAAGATTTAGCAAAACTAATCAAAAAAGATACAAAGGCAGATTTCAAAGCAATAACAGAACGAGACAAAAAGGATTTTTGGATTTTAAAACATCCTGATGAAGCAGCAGCAAAAGTTTCAAAAGCAGAAATAAAAAAGTTGAAAAATGATAATTCAAAAATTTATCAATTAACACTTGATCGTATTACTGAGAAGGAGTACAATTCTTTCTCAAAAAAAGAGATGGAAGTGTTAGCAATATACCGAGAAATGATTGGTGGCTATCCATTATCGCCTCAAGTCATAAAAAATAAAAATGTAACACCAGAGGAATTTGCGGTTGTCAGTGAAAATCTTGATAAACTTCCTGGAGTAGATACGACTACTGACTGGGATCGATATAACGTCTATAAGGATAAAGAAGGCAATGCAACATTGGGGTCTGTAATTGGGAAGATATCATCCTCAAAAGAAGGCTTACCGAAGGATTTGGTTGACTATTATTTATCACGAGATTATAGCAGAAATGACCGTGTGGGTAAAAGTTATATTGAATACCAATATGAAGATATTTTGCAAGGACAAAAGGAAAAAGTTAAAAATGTAACGGATAAGGCTGGAAACGTCCTGGATTCCGAAGTTGTTAGAGAAGGTAAAAGAGGGGACGATTTAGTCCTATCAATTGATATTGATTTACAACGTAAGGTTGAAAAAATTATTAAAGAAAAATTAGGCAGTTCGAGAATTGGACAACCATATATGGACCGAGCATTTGTTTCCGTTATGAATCCATATACAGGGGAAGTCTTATCGATGGCAGGTAAACAATATGAACATAATAAAAAGACGGGAAAAACAGATATTAATGATTATGCATTAGGAAATATGACTACGTCGTATTCAATGGGATCTGTAGTTAAGGGAGCAACAGTTTTAACAGGTTATCAAACTGGTGCAATTTCTCCTGGAGAGGTATTAAATGATAGACCTTTGCAATTCTTGCATACAAAGGTGAAAAAATCTTGGAATACGTCCGGATTCGGTCCAATAAATGACCTATATGCATTGAAAAGATCCTCAAACGTATATATGTTTTTAACGGCAATGAAATTAGGTGGACAACAAACTTATGTTCCTAATGGACCTTTAAGTATTGATAAAGTAGCTGCAATTGAAAAATTCAGAAAGAACTTTTCTCAATTTGGTTTAGGTGTGAAAACGGGAATTGATTTACCGGGGGAACAAACTGGTTTTGGTGGCGGACAAATTCCACCTGAAGCGGGGAAAGTTTTGGACTTTGCTATTGGCCAATATGACACGTATACACCATTACAACTTGTACAATATATGTCCACAATTGCAAATGGTGGTTATCGCGTGCAGCCTCATATTGCAAAAGAAATTCGTGAACCAAATAGCAAAATGGATGAGATGGGTCCGGTCATTCAAGAAATTAAACCTAAAGTTCTAAATAAAGTTGATATGAAAGAAGAGTGGATTGATCGTGTGAAACTTGGATTAGAACAAGTAGTGAATGATCCACTTGGGACAGGATACGGAACAATCAAAGCTAAACAATATAAAATTGCCGGGAAAACAGGTACAGCCCAAGCTCTTTATGATGGACCGGTTTCACACAATCCAGGCCTAATGCTTTGGAATGTAACCTTTGCTGGCTATGCACCGTATGATCATCCGGAAATAGCGGTATCAGTTGTAGTGCCATGGTCAACAACTGACCAAACGCATGTGAACTTAGAAATTGCGAATGATGTGTTTAAAGCATACTTCGAATTAAAGGAAAAACGTGAAAAAGATGGATTAAATGATTCAACATCAACTAAAAAAGTTGAAAACTTGGACGAAGCAAAAAAACAACAATAAAATTTTGATTTAGAATGAGAATAACAAAAAGCCACTTCAAGTGTGAAGTGGCTTTTTGTGATTTGTATTTTTTACATGTATTATAACTATTCGTTATTTACCTTTAGTAATAACTACCGCTATTTTTTCGAAATTCATCTTATTATTTAAGTTAAATTTCCCAAGTTGAATTTTCTCATGATATTTATGTTTAATTAGGAATTGGACAAATTTATCATCGTCTTTAATAATTTTTGCCGCTTTTAAATTTTCACCAATTTCATATGGTGTCATTCCAGACTTAATGGTTAAGCGATATTTAATCATTTCGTTGTTTTGAGTTGATCCGGTTTTAGCAGTTGTTTGAGTTTTTTCTTTATTTGTTGTCTGATCATTTTTTTGTGCCGCAAGCGTATGGTATTTTTCTTCCCATTGCGCTTTTTCTTGTTGTAATTGTTTTAGGTCTGTTTTTTTAATTTGTTCGTAGCCTTCTTTAACGGTACTTACCTTATGTACGGTATCAAATGGTTTAAATACAAGGATCAGGATGGCCGAAAGTAAAAGTCCTAGTGCGAAGGCTCTAGTTGTTTGTTTGCTCATTCATTTTCACCCACTTCCATTACTGATCTAAAAAGTCAGCAATGACATTTTTTACTTCTGACTGAGCTAATGCTGACTGTTTAGCTATTTGCTCCACTGTTAAACCTTGTTTAAATAATGCAATTACTTGGTTTTTTAAAATTTCATTAACAACCGGTTTAGCAGATTTGGACAACTCTTTTTTCATAAGTTGATCATCTACTAGCAATTCTTCTTCCAAAACCTTCATCCGTTTATTTATTTGATAGGTTTCTTGGTAAAGATTCATAGAGAGATCTTCAACCTCTTTTTTTAAGTTCGTGGAATGATCCTTTTGAAAAAAGGAAATAATAAACAACAAGATAGATAAAATGAGCAACAATATTATTAGTGTACTCATAACCTCACCCTTTCAATTTTGCTCTTTTCATTTATAGCATAAACGGGCCGTTACTTCCATCAATATGATGAATTATTATTATGGAAGGTTTCCCCATTAGTATAATTAGTGAACATTTCATGTCATAAAAACGATAAGAAAAAATCATACTAGCAATTCAACTAGAAAAATGATATTATAGAAAAGTCGTATGAATAGTAATGAATGCAATGAAGTTTGGAGGGATAAACATGCGTGTAAATATAACATTAGCTTGCACAGATTGCGGTGAGCGTAACTATATTTCAACAAAAAATAAGCGTAATAATCCAGACCGTATTGAGCTTAAAAAATACTGTCCGAGAGAAAAACGTGCAACTGTACATCGCGAAACAAAGTAAGCAGCAGGGGATTCCCGCTGCTTTTTTTTATCATTTTTTCTTTTGGGGGGAAAGTAGTGGAGAAAAAAGAGCTAAGAGAACATCTAAAAAAAGAATTATCATTAATTGATCGGTGTACATATGAACAAAACTCCTACTTAATTGCAAAACAATTATTTGGGCTTCAACAATTTAATGCAGCATCAACCGTTGCTATCACTTTATCCCGATTCCCTGAAGTCGATACTTGGCAAATTATTCGTAAAGGTTGGGAAGTAGGGAAACGAATGGTTGTACCTAAATGTTTGCCCAAAACAAAAGAAATGGTGTTTAGAGAAATTACCTCGTTTAAACAATTAGAAAGCGTGTATTTTGGTCTTTTTGAACCAATTGATTGTCAGACAATTGAGGTTAAGAAAGATGAGTTGGATTTAATTATCGTTCCGGGGATCACCTTTACTCGTAATGGATATCGGATTGGCTTTGGTGGTGGTTATTATGATCGCTTCTTGAGTGATTATCAAGGAAAAACAATTTCATTAGCCTTTTCAGCCCAAATAAAATTAGACATCCCTATTGAAAAACATGATATTCCTGTTCAGCGGATAATTACTGAAAATGAAACAATTCATTGCACTGAATAAAGAATATTTTTAAAGACAAACTATAAACATATTCATATTGAGTTTTGTTAATTGGTATGAAATGGGAGGGTATGTCATAATGAATAGTATTTTTAAATGGTTAATATCAGGATTAGTTATTTATAGTGCGTTTAAATATCGTTACAAATTATTGAACTTTTTACTGGGAAGCTACTGGATAAGGAAAATGGGTATAAAAATTGCAATGAATATTCCGGGATTTAAAACAAGGATCCTACAGAGTACATTTAAATAATTTGTAAAAAAACGGACGAACTGTTAAGCAATGAAATACTTTACAGTACGTCTGTTTTTTCGTTATAGTTATTACAATGACCTATTTTCATAAGGGAAAGCGAGGAGTATTGTTGAGCAATAGAGAAGATTACTTATTTTGGAAATTAGCCCAAATATTAATTACAGATAAAGGCTATTCCTTAATGCATATAAGTGAGGATCATAATGAATTATGGCTTGAGGATACAGCAAATAAACACGCCCAAGTAATAAGACTATTGCGCAATGATTTGGATTGGGGGAAGAAACTCCAGCGTGATGTCCATCATACTGCTGTACAAGCGGAAAATATACGAAAACATTTAATGAAACGACAGTTAAATGTTCTAAACATATATGTCAGTATGCATTTACCGGTAGATGAGTTTGAATCTTATATTCAGCGTCCCATACAAGTAAATAAGAAAACTTTATTACATAGTGCAATTATCGACCAAGAAAATGTTAACACTGGTATAACATATTTAGAGAAATTACTAAATGATGAAATTATTATACATTTAAATGATGAATATGAAGACCAAGATGTTGCGGAATTGAAATCAGCAGTAATAACAAATGTGGTTTCAAAGACAAAACAAGAACAGCAGTTTTTTGATAATGGCAAACCATTTTTCACCTATGTGTTTCTAGCGATTCAAATTGCCATGTTTATTTTGTTGGAAATGACAGGTGGAAGTAATAATCAAGAAAATTTGATTCGGTACGGTGCGAAATTCAATCCTTTAATTTTAGAAGGTGAATGGTGGCGGTTTATTACGCCTATTTTTCTTCACATTGGTTTTCTACATATCCTTATGAATTCATTAGCCTTATTTTATTTAGGACCGACGGTAGAGAAAATTTTTGGACGGATTAGATTTGTTTGGATCTATCTTTTTTCGGGATTTGCTGGAGTACTAGCTAGTTTCTTATTTAGTAGTCATTTATCTGCTGGGGCAAGTGGTGCAATATTCGGTTGTTTTGGTGCCTTGTTATATATTGGTGCAGCAAACCCGAAATTATTTTTCCGAACAATGGGTATGAATGTGATCATAGTCATTATCATCAATCTTGTGTTTGGCTTTAGTGTGTCAGGGATTGATAATTATGGCCATCTTGGCGGACTTGTCGGAGGCTTCCTTGCAGCTGCAGTTGTTCATTTTCCAAAGCAACACAGATGGTTTACTCAAATCGGAGCATTTTTACTGACTGCAATTGTTACTGGAAGCCTACTATTTATGGGTTTTAATAATGAATCGCCTGAAGTTATACATGGCCTGGCTCAACAAAAGTTAAATGATGAAAACTATGAAGAAGCTTACAAATTGTTTAATCAGTTAGTCGAAAAAGGCAAAGGTGATGCAGTTACCTATTTTCAGCTTTCATATACTGAAATCCAACTTCAGAAATTAGAAAAAGCAAAAGAACATCTTCAAAAAACAATCGAGCTTGATCCAAAATTTCATCAGGCATACTATAATTTAGCATTATTGTATGCAAACGAGGGAGACCTTACAAAGGCGAAAGAACTTGTTCAAAAAGCATTAAAACTCTCAAATGATAAAAAATATGAAGACCTGCTGAATAAAATGAATGATGCTAGTTAATGATTTGTTTTAACAGGTAAGGTTCGTCGGATTTTGTGATTAAAATAATTAATAGTTCTTTGTTATTTTTATTAAATAGTAAGAGTGGGACAGTACTTCCAATCAAAGTTTCGGAGGTTCCGTCCTCTTTTTTTATTCCAAGTAAATAACTTTTATATAATCCTTCCCAAAGTTTCCCAATAATCTCTTGTGATTTATTTTTAGTGAAGCCAGGAAGGGAATTGTCATTATAGTTTGGTAGAGAGGTTAAAGGGATGGTGCGATAACGATTAGGATTAATTCCTAGCTTGGAAAAGGATTGTTTCCATAATTGCTTTAAATGCTTATCATTCATTTGATTAAATGTTTCCTCCCACTCTTTTTCTTCTTCTGTTGCGGCCGAATGGAAAGATAGTAAGTTTGGTGAAAATTTTGTATCAACCACATAAAGTTTATCAAACGACATTCTTTGTACACTGCTAATCATGTCCTTTTCTTGAATCTCACCGTAATGGAAAGAAATTGCTTCATAAAGGCCACTGTCTCTTTCGTTCACTTTTCCACTCAATGCTAATGCGGAGGAATGTTGCTGCCATTTTTTTATCCCAATTGGTTGCTGTAATCTTCCGTTTTTAAATAACAAGCTTACATCTTGCCTTAAATATGCCTTTCGATCTAATTTTGAATGAATCTCATATTCGATTTTATATTTTGATTTGGTTTGTTTATTGGGTATGAGGGTAAGCATCGTTTCGGTATTAATGAATTGAGCGTTTTTATGAAGTGGAAAAAAGGTGATTGTCTCTTGAACGTGTTGTTTAGTAATTTTTATGATTAGGAATAGAATAACGATTAAAATGCTCATAACGATTATGTATTTCTTTTTCATGTTTTTTCATCCTTTGGTTGTCCATTTTAATTTCAATATACGTGAACATTTTATATATATGCTTACTAAATTTTTTATTAAGTTTGGAACTTGTTCATTATCTAAATATATTTTATACTGTTTTATAATTGGGGAGTCTATGCAAGTGCAAGGATGTGGAGTTTTGAAAACGTTTTATGATGTCCAACAATTATTAAAAAAGTATGGAATTATTATTTATGTAGGGGATCGTTTAGGAGATATAAAATTAATGGAAATAGAAATTAGAGAATTATATAAATTGCACTTAATCGACAGTGAAGTATTTACGACAGCTATTTTAGTATTGCGTCAGGAAATGCTAAACTGCAAAAAAATGTAAGGGGGAAGAGAAATGACAGAGAAATGGATTGCAGGAATTGATTTAGGAGGAACAACAACAAAATTAGCCTTTATAAATGAAAATGGCGAGATTATTCAAAAATGGGAAATTGCTACGGATAATTCAGAAAAGGGGAAAAATATTTTAAAGAATATTTCTGATTCAATTAACCAAGAATTAGAAAGACTAGGGAAGGGGAAAGAAATCCTTCTTGGAATTGGAATCGGTGTTCCGGGAGCAGTTGATTTAAAAGAGGGTATTATTTACGAAGCTGTAAATCTCGGATGGGAGGATAATTTTCCGGTTGTTCAATCTTTAGGTGAATTGACTGGTTTACCTGTTGTTATCGATAATGATGCTAACTGTGCAGCACTAGGAGAAATGTGGAAAGGTGCAGGACAAGGTGCTAACGATCTTCTATGTGTGACACTTGGAACAGGTGTTGGTGGCGGAGTCATCATTAAGAAACAGATTGTCCATGGGGTGAAAGGGGCAGCGGGTGAAATAGGACATATAACGGTTATACCTGAAAACGGATCACCATGTAATTGTGGGAAAACTGGATGCTTGGAAACAGTTGCTTCAGCAACAGGCATTTCACGAATAGCAACAGAAAGCTTACATACATATGAGAATAATTCCCGTATCAAAGACATATTTGCGAGTCATGGAAGTCTAAGCGCAAAAGATGTATTTGATTGTGCAAAAGAGAATGATCAGCTAGCGAAGAAAATAGTTAATCAAGTTGCATTTTATTTAGGGTTGACACTTGCGAATATAGGAAATAGTTTAAATCCTGAGAAAATCGTTATCGGTGGGGGCGTTTCAAAAGCTGGAGACATATTGCTTTCGCCAATTACCTCTTATTTTCAAAAATATGCTTTCTCTACGGTAGCTCAATCAACTACGCTTCACTTAGCAACATTAGGTAATGATGCTGGAGTAATTGGTGCAGCTTGGTTAATAAAAAGCAAATAAGTCTTCATAAATTCGGACAAACATGCAACTTTTTCTTTGTTTAGGACGTCTATTATACGGGGTAAATAAATTTCGGAAATGAATTTTTTTCATTAAATAACATTTTTCTTACTTGATTTTCACTTAACTTCAAGTAAGAAGGAGGTTTTCATTTTTACATGTTAAACTCAAAAAAAATAACGTTTTTATTCCCCATTGTCGCGGCTATTTTTCTATGGATTAAAACATATATTGTCTATAAGACTGGATTCCATATGAAAATTGAAAACTGGATGCAGGAGTTTATTTTATTTATTAATCCGGCGAGTTTTTTATTTTTTATTTTTGGTCTATCACTGTTTTTTAAGTCGGAAAAAATTCGAAACATCTACATTTTTGTTATTAGCTTTCTTTTATCCTTTATTATCTATGCAAATGTTGTATTTTATCGATTTTTCTCAGACTTTTTAACATTGCCAGTTTTGTTCCAAACAAATAACTTTTCTGATTTAGGTGATAGTGCGTTAGCCGAAATTAATTGGTGGGATTTTGTCTATTTTATCGATCTATTCCTTTTATTGGTTATCATTAAACAGAAACCTGCTTGGATAAACTTCTTTTCACCTTCTCGTGTCAATCGAAGAGCTTATTTTCTTGTAACAGCTGCAATTCTTTTTTTAAACTTGGGCCTTTCTGAAGCAGAACGACCTCAACTACTTTCTCGAACATTTGATCGAGAAATTTTAGTGAAAAATATTGGCTCATTTAATTATCATATTTATGATATTTTCCTGCAGTCGAAAACATCGGCGCAAAAAGCATTAGCTGATGGAAGTAATCTAGTGGAAGTTGAAAATTATGTAAGAGCGAATTATGTGAAACCAAATAAAGATTTATTTGGTATAGCAAAAGATAAAAATGTCATACTCATATCACTTGAATCAACCCAAAGTTTTGTCATCAATTCAAAGGTAAACGGCCAAGTCATTACACCTTATTTAAATAAGTTGATAAAAGATAGTTATTATTTTAATAACTTTTACCACCAAACGGGTCAAGGGAAAACATCTGATGCTGAATTTTTAGTAGAGAATTCACTTTATCCTTTAAATAGAGGGGCCGTATTCTTTACTCATGCAGGGAATGTATATAACTCAATGGCCGAGAGATTAAATGAGAATGGCTATTATACAGCAGGTATGCATGCGAATAATAAGAGTTTTTGGAATCGAGATTTAATGTATAGATCATTGGGTTATCAACAATTCTATTCGTCAAGTTCATACAACATCACAGATGATAATTCAGTTGGATGGGGCATGAAAGACATTCCGTTCTTTGAGCAATCGGTAGATTTAATGAAGGATATGCCAAAGCCATTTTACGTAAAGATGTTAACATTAACGAATCACCACCCATTTACACTAGGAGATTCAGATAAACTAATCAATGAATATACATCGAATGACAAAACCGTTAATCGTTATTTCACAACTGTCCGTTACCAAGATGAAGCAATAAAAGTATTCATTAATAAATTAAAAGAAGAAGGGTTATATAATAATTCAATAATCATAATGTACGGTGATCATTATGGAATTTCAGATAATCACACGACGGCAATGAGTCAATATTTAGGAAAAGAAATCACCCCTCTAGTAAATGTTGACCTTCAAAAAGTCCCTTTTATTATTCATATTCCTGGCGTAACAGATAAAGGAAGAGGAAGAGTTTTGACGGAAGTAGCGGGACAAATCGATATTAGACCGACTATTCTTCATCTATTAGGGATTAATACAAAAAAGGATTTGCAATTTGGAGAGGACCTTTTCTCACCGGAACATCGAAACTTCTCCGTTTTTCGGGACGGTCAAATTGTAACGGATCAGTATGTATGGTCAGGTAATGCGTGTTACTCAAAAAAAACGGAGGAACATGTAGATAATGATGCTTGTCAAAAATTCGTGGAAAAAGCCAATAACGAGCTTGATTTTTCCGATCAAATTATTTATGGTGATTTGCTCAGATTTTATGAGAAAAAAGACAAATAATCAGTAAGAGTAAATAGAAAATAAGAAAACTCGCATGTGCGGGTTTTCTTATTTTCGGAACTACTACGAAAGAAGAGGTAAGTGCGATGAAGAAAAAACAAAAACTGCATACTTCTTTTTTTATTATATTTTTTTTGTTTCTAATTGCTTCCATCTTATCCGGGTGCCACCAACAAAAATCTAATCAGTCTCCTAAACAAAAGGAATTGTATACAAATCAACTCATTCCGTTAACGGTAAATGAAAAACAATTTGAAAAAATAGTAGGATGGTTAAATAATAAAACAATCGTGTACATAAAACATCTAAAGGAAGAAAGTTATGTTTATTCGTACCAACTTGAAACAGGAGCGAGTTCCTTGCTGTTTAAATGTAACGATGCTATTAAAAATGTAATTATTAGTCCGGATCGTAAGAAAATCTTAGTTCAAACAGCCCCTTCAACGTATTTGGCAAAATTATATCTTATGGATAGTAAAGGGAAAATACTGTTTTCGAAAGAAGTAAAGTCTTATGATTTATCTTATGATTGGAATGAAAATGATCCTAATATTTTAGCCATTTCGGTCTTTTATGAGGATTGGACATTTGATGTTTTTACTTTAGACGTGAATGATGTATCCTTAACAAAGCATCATTTTTCAGACCCTTTTATTAAGTGGTTTGGTAAAGATGTAGTACTCTTTCAAAAGTGGGATAAACGAGCTGACCAAGTGGATGCTCCTCTTGTATCCTATCCTATGAACAATCCAAAAGGGCAAAAAATTTTACTGAATAATATCTACCAATTTGATACATTTGATGATTTTCTTTTAACGATTACATTAGATCCAAAGGAAAATGCTACATATCATTTTTACAATAAATCAATGGATGAACAATCTTCTTTTCAAGTTCCCCAATTCAGTCAACTTAAGGATGGGCTTATACCATATCATGATTTTGAAATGAAGGAGAATACATTCATTACCTTCGTTCCATCTGAAAATGAATCCGTAGATCTTGATGAGGGGCATTTTAAGTTAGTTCAGTATAATACACTCAAAAAAGCTGAAAATGTCGTGTTCAATCAATTGCCAAACGAACCATTATCTTGCTCGCCTAATGGTAAAGTTTGTTTATACGGATTTCAATTTGAAAAATTAGTAGACTTACAAAATAAAAAGATTATTCCGTTAGTAAAAATGGCAAAGAAAAAAGAGCAGTAAAGTATATACTGCTCTTTCATGAAAAATAAGGTTAAATTGTTGCCGGGTATCCTGAATGAATAACTGTCATAACAGTGAACCAGCCAAATACACCAAGTGTAATTAGTCCAAAAACGATTCCAAATGGATTTTTATTTTTGAATGCACTAACTGTACCAAATAATGCAAGTAATGTTACTAATGTGAAAATGATAACTGTACCCATTTGTAACAGACCCCTTCCTTAATTAAAAATGTTCTTTTTTACGTATGTAAATTAATAATAGCACTCATACATATTTTACAATTATAAGCTGGTTTTGTCGAGGTGAAAAAGTGAAAGTTATTTGACTTGTAAAAATCATTGCTTGGTAATAGTATAACCAAAACGGGAAAAGATACATTCTATTTTTTCTATCATCAGATTAATGATAAGATAAAATAAAGAGAAGTTATAAAAATATTGGAGGAATAGTATGAAATGGCAACGAATTCCTTTAGGGATTTTACAAACGAATTGTTATTTGCTATCAGATGAAAATAAAGAATGCATTGTGATTGATCCAGGTGAGGAAGGAGAAAAGCTGTTATCAATAATCAATGCACAAAAATTAAAACCAATTGCTATTTTTTTAACGCATGCTCATTTTGATCATATTGGCGCAGTCGATAGTATTAGGGATACATTTCATATTCCTGTTTATGTCCATAAGAAGGAAGCAGCCTGGCTCTCTGACCCGGTTCTTAATGGTTCTGAAATATTTATGATGGGAAAGGCTGTGCGGCAAAAGCCAGCTGATCAACTAATTACCCAAGAATCGCACCTATCCATTGGATCGTTTAATTTTGATGTTTTTGAAACTCCGGGACATTCACCTGGAAGTATTTCCTTCTATGTAAAAGAATTAAATGTAGTTTTTGCAGGGGATGCTTTATTTCAAAATAGTGTAGGGCGGACAGATCTGCCTGCGGGAAATCATCAGCAGTTGATCAGCAGTATTAAAAGTAAATTATTCACCTTACCAGATGTGACGATGGTGTTATCTGGTCATGGACCAGAAACAATTATTGATCACGAAAAACGAAACAACCCATTTTTATGATCCATGTAAACAAAAAAACTCTTGAACACGTTCAAGAGTTTTTTTGTAAAGCTTAGTGTTCTACACCAGGCACTAGTATGAATGTAGTATAGTATGTAAAGCCCGCGAAGAAGATAGTTAGGTACGCTCCAAAAATATACATATACATACGTTCAGATAATTTCAAATAGCTTAGTAAAACAAAAAATGCAGTTTGTCCTAGGAATAATAATGCAAGACTTTTTAAGTCACCAAGATAAAGCATAACTGTAAAGATACCAGTCCAAAATCCTAATACCCTGTACATGCGATCCATATGTATCCCTCCTTTTGTACCTTTACTCCATCAATTTATTATTATAAATGAAAAGTATAGCTAATGTAAATAACCTCATATTTTAGTTTGTGACATTTACGTGATAAATAACCAAATAATATGAATAAAAATTTTTAGCAAAAATAATCTTATTTTTTGCAGGAAAATAAAAGTATTTGTCGAAACAATATACAAACAGTAAAGGTGGTGGCTTATGGTATATGACAATAGAAAAAATAGTAGACTTATTGCTAAATCAGGCGTTGAAATTAAACGCAACGGATGTGCATATTATTCCGAGAAAAGATGATTATCACGTCCAACTTCGTTTTAACGGAAGACTAACCCCGTACCGAGAACTATCCGTTGAAATTGGTGAAAGACTCATATCCCATTTTAAATTTATGTCTTCCATGGATATTAGTGAAAAAAGAAAACCTCAAAGTGGCTCCTTCCATTTATTTGTCCATCAAAAGAAAACGTCTTTACGAATTTCTACCTTACCAACAGCATTATTAAAAGAAAGTTTAGTTATACGGATTTTACCTCAAAATCAATCGGTAACCATCAATGAAATTTCCCTATTTCCCACATTCACAAAAAAACTAAAAGCTTTGTTAATGCACTCGCACGGAATGATCATTTTCACTGGTCCAACTGGCAGCGGTAAATCAACGACGATGTATACGCTTGTAGAGCATTGTTCTAATCAATTGAGGAGGAATGTGATAACACTCGAAGATCCTGTGGAACAGCAGAATGGGTCATTTTTACAAGTTCAAGTGAATGAAAAAGCAGGTATAACGTATAGCACCGGATTGAAAGCTATTTTAAGACATGATCCCGATATTATTATGGTAGGCGAAATCCGTGATAGTGAAACGGCGAAAATTGCTATAAGAGCGGCATTAACAGGACATTTAGTACTTAGTACATTGCATACAAGAGATGCGAAAGGAGCAATTTATCGATTATTAGAATTTGGGGTGCAATGGCACGAAATTGAACAAACATTAATTGCTGTAACCGCGCAAAGGCTAGTAAAATTGAAATGCCCATTTTGTGGTAACATGTGTTCAACATATTGTGTGAATTATTTTAAGAAAAACAGAACAGCCGTATATGAGATGATTTCAGGAAAGACATTGAAAAATGTATTAAGTGAAGCGAATGGAAATCAGACAACGACTAAATATAAAACATTGAAAGAGATCATTCGAAAGGGGATTGCACTTGGATATATTTCAACAAATGAATACTATCGGTGGGTTTTTGATGAAGAAGAATCGAATCCCTATCAAAACCCAAGGAATGTTTTTGAGTAGAGTCGGGGAAATGCTTGAAAATGGTTTTACTTTAGCGGAGGCTATTGATTTTTTAGACCATCTCAATACAACAGCATCATGGCACTCACAACAAATGATTAAGGACTTACAAAATGGCATTCCGATTTATGAAGTGTTGAGTGAAAGAAATTTTGATAAAAAGGCTTGTACTCAAATTTACTTTGCTGATAAGCATGGGAATTTACCAGATGTTTTGATAGAAGCGGGTGGGTATTTAATAAAAAAACATCAAGATCGTCTGATGTTTTTGAAATTACTTCAATATCCAATTATCTTAATATTTCTCCTGATATTTGTCTTATTGCTGCTTAAAAATTTTTTACTTCCTCAATTCGAAGTACTATACTCTTCAATGAACTATCGCCCAACAAAAACTGTAAGTATTTTTATCTACTTCATGAAAAATGCACAATTTTTTATTGGCTACATCCTCTGCTTTTTCATCATCTCCAGTTTTCTTATCTATTTTTCCTTAAACAAAAAAACTTCTCTTCAAAGAGCAAATTTGTTTTCCAAAATACCGATTGTCCGATTTTATTTTAAATTATTTACGTGTCAATTTTTGGCCCGTGAATGGAGTTATTTACTCCAAGGAGGATTTTCCATTATTGAAATACTGGAAATGATGAGATCGCAAAGCTTTCGTCCGCTTATTAGAGAAATGGCAGAAAAAATTCGAATTGATTTAACAAAAGGACTATCTTTTTCTCACTCTCTTTCGGAATTGGATTTTCTAGATGAGCAATTTATTACAGTTACCATACATGGTGAAAAAAACGGTCGATTGGATCATGAGTTGTTATTTTATAGCAAATTTTGTTTACTGCAGATTGAGGAAAACATACAAAAAGTATTTCGGATATTGCAGCCGATCATGTTTCTTTTTATTGGATGTATGATCATTGCGGTTTATTTATCCATTTTATTACCGATGTTTGAGATGATTGATTCAATTTAATGGGGTGAAATGTAATGAAAAATAATAAAGGTTTTACATTAATTGAAATGTTAATAGTACTGCTTATCATTACGATTTTAATATTCGTTGCTATTCCTAATATTACGAAGCATAGTACATCAATAAACAATAAAGGCTGTGAAGCGTATATTACGATGGTTCAAGGGCAAGTAGAAGCCTATGAAATGGAATACCACCAATTTCCTAAAGATACAGCAGAGCTAGTGTCGAAAGAATATCTTGCATCTGGCAAAACAAAATGTCCAAATGGAAATGAAATATCCATTGATGGAAACGGTAAAGTTGCAGAAGTTAAGAGTCCAAAGTAATGATTATCAAGGATAACAGGGGATTTACTCTGATTGAAGTTCTTGTTGTATTAATCGTGCTCTCTATTTTTATCGGACTTGGATTTACAAGAATGAAACCGATATGGAGGTCATTGGAAAAAGGGATGTTTATTTCTCAAATGGAAGCAGATCTTTATTTTGTACAAGCATATGCTGTGAACCGGCATGAGTCCGTCGTTGTTCAATTCTATCCATTTAATGATCGTTATATCGCAACTTCGGTAACTTCAAATAGCAAAATACTTGATAGAACATTGCCAACTTCAATTGATATGATGAATGGTTCATTCACATCTTATACGATTACTCCAGACGGAAATATTAATAAATTTGGCACGTTGAAATTTAAACACAGTGAAAAGGAACTAAAGCTTATTTTCAATATTGGGAGGGGAAGATTCCGTATTGAAGAACAGTAAAGGTTTTATTGTTGCGGAGGGGCTTGTTTCATTGGGTGCAATCTTTTTAATAACGACTAGCCTGTTTCCTCTAATGTTTTTAATTATTCAAAAACAGGAGGAAGGTAAACACGATTTAATTGCGGCAAGCTTAATGTACGAAAGAACAGAAGCGAATGTAATGACTGGCCAGTCGAAAGATCAATTATACATCATTGATGGAATGCAATATAAGATTACGTTTCAAAAAGGCAATGAGTTCGAATGGAAGGTTTGTGTTCATTATGCTAAGAAACAACGATGTATTTTCCAAGAGAATAAACGAGAAGGGATTCTCATTGATTGAATGTATTCTTTCCTTACTCATTTTATCGACTATTCTTTGCTTTTTCCCACTTTTAATAAAAGCATATGAACGGATTGATCATGCAATCTCAACAGAAAAAGATTTTGAGTGGAATCTCTTTCTAATGGAATTAAGGAAAGAGTTAAGAACGAGTAATGGATGGGAAGTTACCAAAAACGGTCTTTATTTAAAAAGTGGTCAAGAAATAGTCGTCTATGAAAAATATAATAATTTGATTCGAAGAAGGGTAGATGGGAAAGGACATGAAGTTGTATTACAAAAGATAAAGCAGATTAATTTCAGTAGTAATAAAAATGAAATTATTCTGCATGTACAATTTACGAATAATCACACACGAGAAGCTCACTTATTCTTTCCTTTACGAGAAAATGAGGAATAAGAAATGAATAATGAAAAAGGGTATATTTTTCCGTTAACTTTAGGGGTTGTAGTAACCTGTCTTTTAGTGTTAACAACCTCTATTGGGATCTTTCTATCAGAAAAAAGATATTTGAAGGAAATGGAGGAATATTATTTTGCAAATAGTATGAGCGCATTAGCTGTTACAAAAATCGTAGATTCATTAAATAAAGATGATTTTATGGCTACAGGGCGATTTTCCTATAATAGAGGAACTGTGAAATTTACCATTCATGAAAAGGAGAAAAAAGTGTATTCCATAATTTTGGCGATAAATTTAGACGATAGATTAATTACAAAAAGCGAAGTAATTTATAATCAACAAGAAAAACGTATATTAAGATGGGAAGAGAAATAATTTTGTATTAATAAGAATAAATAATTTCCTTGGCGGGCAAAATAGATATGATGAGGGTGGTGTATAGTTTATGTCCACAAATGATTATATCAAATTCATTACACAAACCTTTGTAAAGCATTTTGATACGCCAAAATTGGATAGAAAACAGCATAGAATCCAAAGGAAAGAAGAAAAGGCTCCTTTTCTTTATCGGTGGTTCGGGATACTACCATATTCAATATTAATGGTATTTAAACGGAAATAGGAGAGAGCAAAAGGCTCTCCTATTTTTCGTTGTATTTACAACCAAGTTTAAATTTGATTATTTACTAAATAGAAAAGACCGCCGTTAATTATTTCAATCGAAATAGTTGGTTCGTACTGGTCTTGCAAAGCCTGTTTTTCGGTTAAATATGCCTCTGGTTTTTCATCTAAATCTTCATAAAAATGATTTAATAATGTCAAATCTTCATCCCATCGTTTTTTTGCTTGTTCAGCCCATGTATGATCGTCCTTCATTATTTCTTGATTTAGAAATGTTTCAATTCTTGTCAATCCACTTTTAGGCATAATGATTGGAGTTAACGTAAAAAATAAATCCGGAATTTTGGGAGATAATGTTCGTTTTTTTACTTTCTCATGAAAATCTTCGACTAATGTGCCATTGATTAAATTCAATCCGAAAGAACGGAAGACATCTCTTTTCCGATCACATTGATAGGAAACTTTTATATTTACTCCTAGCCAGGGATATAGTGGAGTTTGTTGGCTTACTTTTGGCATTATTTTTTCATATAATCGAATGTATTTAGCGAATTTTTTAGTTGATTGAAATATTTGATGCAATCGTGGTGCACCAAAATGAATGGATTCCCCTTTAATATGATCAGGACATCGCTCCTGATCGGTAATAATCGTTAATTTTGACGGGTTTGGTATTCCTCCCGTTTTCTCTAAATAATGCCAATAAAAGGGACGGTTCATTAGTTCTTTATCTAAATCAATCGTTAATTGAACAGTCAAATACCCGTCCCCATTCTCTAGTAATTCACACTCATTCGCTTCAAAATATCGGTTAAGATATTCATGTATTTCCTGCTGCTGCATTGAAACTATCTCCTTCATTTTCTTTTATGCTCTCTGCGAATTGAATCATTTCCGTTAAATTATCCATTTTAATTTTCATCTCACCTTCAGTTCTAGAAAGCTGAAAGATATCAAGTAAATGATCTTCTAATTTTCCAAATTCTAATCGTGTTAATATATCATCTAATTCTCCAATAACTCTTTCAAATAAATTAATCTTTTCATACAATAATTTTAAAATATGATCCTCTATCGTATTTTTCGTTGCGAAATTATAGATATAGACATCTTCTTGTTGACCAAGACGGTGCACTCTTCCGATTCGTTGTTCAAGTCTCATTGGATTCCATGGCAAATCAAAATTAATCATATGATGGCAAAATTGAAGGTTTATTCCTTCCCCTCCTGCTTCAGTTGCAATTAATACTTGGGCTTGTTTCTGGAACAATTCTCGCATCCAATCTTTTTTTCCGCGTTTAAATCCTCCCCGGAACGGTACTGAACTGATTCCATGTTGTTTCAAAAACCACTGTAAGTAAAGCTGGGTGGCTCGATATTCGGTGAAAATGATCACTTTATCGTTAATTTGTTTGATTAATTTTACCGCTTCTTCCGCCTTTGAATTTTGTTTGACGGCTTCAATTTTTTTAATCATCAATTGAATGTTTTGTTCGAGTATAGGGGATGGGTTCTCAGCTTTTTTTAACATGTTTTTTAATGTATAGTACACTGATTCCCTGCTGCTACATGCCTCACGCTGTAATGTCATCATTGAAAAACCACTATTGCCAAATGAATGGGAACCATTTTTAAAGATTTGGATCGAATCGTATAACTCCCTTTCCTCATTGGAAAATTCAATTAAAATGGTTTTGACATGACGCTTAGTCCATTCAATTCCAGTATCTGTTCTGCGGTTGCGAATCATTACTTTATTTACTAATTCACGTAGTCGCTCATCATCTTTCGCCGATCGATCACTGCTTTTATATTTTTCAATAAATCCAGTTTGGCTGCCAAGATGCCCAGGCTTCAATAGGGATACTAAATGAAAAATTTCGTCTACACGATTTTGTATAGGTGTAGCAGTTAATAATAGGCAAAACTTTTTCTTTAAATTTTGAACAAATTCATAGTTTTTAGTTTTATGATTTTTTAGTTTATGTGCTTCATCAATAATTACTAAGTCATAATTTTGTTCGTAAATTTTTTCGCGGTGTGGACTCCGTTTCGCTGTATCAATAGACGAAATAACACAATCAAATTGATCCCACACATAACTTTTTTTCTGTGCAACGGCAGGAATGTGAAACTTTGTATTTAATTCAAATGCCCATTGTGATACTAATGATGCAGGTACGAGAATTAATACCTTTTTCACGAGACGACGTATCATATATTCTTTTAAAATGAGTCCAGCCTCAATTGTTTTTCCAAGCCCAACTTCATCTGCCAAAATAGCTTTTCCATTCATGTTTTCAACGACCTGCTGGGCTACTTCAAGCTGATGTGGCAATGGTTTTAAGTTTGCCAAATGTTTTGGAGCTTGTAATCCCTCGAATTCTGGAATGATTTGATGATTCTCCATTTCGATGGCTAACTGATACAACTGCCAATTTCCCCAAGGTCCATCTTTATGAAATCTTTCTGTCAACCCTTCTCCCCAAGTGTGATCAAAATGAATATTAATCGACATAATTCCACTCCTTATGAAATAGAATCGCATGCAAATATAAGTATTTACGTATAATAAGTGGCTCTTATTCATCAATTGTTCGCCTTTTGTTATATTTAAGTTGATGAATACCCTTACAACAGAATGATAAAATGCAAAAGGTGATTATTTTATTCAAAATTGCTCGAAAAATGATTGATGAAAAAGCTGAATAATGTTAGGATGTAGTTAGCTTTATAAGGGTGTTAGCACAAATAAATCTTTTATGCTAGTATATCCATTTTTCAATTAAATATAGGCGAATGATTTCAGGGGGAGAGACTGCTTAAATGCGGAGCCGAAGGAGCAAGTAATGGATCATTATGAATCTCTCAGGCAAAAAGACTTCTGATTGACGCATCTCTGGAGAGTGCTTCGAATTACTGAAGCCACCCAAGGGGACAGCCATTTAGGTAAACTTTCAGGTGCCAGGACAGAGACCAACTGTATTATTAAAATTGGTTTTCTCTGTCTTTTTTTGTGCTCCGAGTTTTTTGTATGGATTGAAAGAAGGAATTAGAATATTGATTGGAGGATCATCAATGTCAGAGTTAAAAAGAACACCACTTTTTGAGATTTATAAGGAATATGGTGGTAAGACGATTGATTTCGGTGGATGGGAGTTGCCTGTTCAATTTTCTAGTATAAAAGAAGAACATGAAGCAGTTCGTACAAAAGCAGGATTATTTGATGTTTCCCATATGGGGGAAATTACTGTAAAAGGAAAAGATAGTATTTTGTATTTACAGAAAATGATGACAAATGATATTTCAAAAGTTCAGAATGGCGGTGCGCAATACACAGCGATGTGTTATCCAAATGGTGGTACCGTCGATGATCTTTTAGTTTATAAAATTGCAGATGATAATTATTTACTCGTAGTAAACGCGGGAAACATTGAAAAAGATTTTTCTTGGCTCCAAGAGCATTTAGAGGGCGATGTGGAAGTAGAAAATATATCCGCAAATATTGGACAGCTTGCTATTCAAGGGCCGATTGCAGAACAAATTCTTCAAAAGTTAACAGATAAAAATTTAGAGGAGATTAAATTTTTTAAATTTGATGCAAATGTAAATGTAAAAGGTGTAAAAGCTTTCGTTTCGAGAACAGGATATACCGGTGAAGATGGATTTGAAATCTATTGTAAAGCTGAAGATACCGCATATTTATGGAGGGAACTATTAGCGGCGGGAAAAGATGAAGGTCTTCTTCCTTGTGGACTTGGTGCGAGGGACACCCTTCGTTTTGAAGCAACCCTTCCGCTTTACGGACAAGAACTTTCAGCTGATATCAACCCTTTAGAGGCAGGGATTGGTTTTGCTGTTAAGGTTGCAAAAGATGCCGATTTCATTGGGAAAGACAAATTAAAAGAGCAAAAAGAAAACGGCTTAGCGAGAAAAATTGTTGGAATAGAAATGATTGATCGCGGAATCCCTCGTCATGGATATAAAATTTTTTCCGGCGATGAAGAAATTGGTTTCATCACAACGGGAACACAGTCACCAACTTTAAAGAAAAATATCGGTCTAGGGATTGTTGATAATAAGTTTACTGATATTGATCAAATGGTCGATATCGAAATACGCAACAAACGTTTGAAAGCAAAGGTAATTTCAACGCCATTTTATAAACGACCTAAAAAGTAGGATGGGAGAGAGAATTATGACAAAGCATCGTTATCTACCGATGACAGATCAAGACCAGCAGGAAATGCTAGAAACCATTGGGGTATCTTCTGTCGATGACCTTTTCAGTGATATTCCGGAAAAAGTACGTTTTAAGGGCTTATATAATATTAAAAAAGCAAAATCGGAAACAGCTTTGTTAAAAGAGTTAAGCCAAATGGCAGCTAAAAATGCAGATGTTAAACAGAATGTTTCGTTTTTAGGCGCTGGTGTCTATGATCATTACATTCCAACGATTGTTGATCATGTTATTAGTCGATCCGAATTTTATACTGCCTATACACCTTATCAACCCGAAATCTCCCAAGGGGAACTACAAGCGATATTTGAATATCAAACGATGATCTGTGAGTTAACCGGAATGGATGTAGCTAATTCTTCGATGTATGACGGAGGTACAGCTTTAGCCGAAGCCGCTATGTTGAGCTGCGGTCAAACGCGTAGAAAAAAAATACTTATTTCTGAAACTGTTCATCCGGAATCACGTGAAGTATTAAAAACATATGCAAAAGGGCAGTTCATTGATGTGGTTGAAATTCCCCATAAAAATGGTGTAACAGATTTACAGGCTTTACAACAGGAGTTAACCGAAGAAGTTGCCGCTGTTGTCGTTCAATACCCAAATTTCTTCGGCCAAATTGAACCGTTAAAGGAAATTGAGCCACTGGCACATCAGCATAAAGGATTATTTATTGTTTCAAGTAATCCACTTGCGCTTGGTGCGATCACACCTCCAGGAAAATTCGGAGCAGATATTGTTGTTGGTGATGCACAAGTTTTCGGAATCCCTCAAAGCTTTGGTGGACCACATTGTGGTTATTTTGCAGTAACAACGAAATTAATGAGAAAAGTTCCTGGGCGATTAGTTGGCGAAACGGTTGATGAAAATGGAAAAAGGGGATTTGTTTTAACCCTCCAAGCCCGTGAACAGCATATACGTCGCGATAAAGCAACATCCAATATTTGTTCTAACCAAGCCCTAAATGCTTTAGCTGCATCAGTCGCGATGACAGCTCTAGGTAAAAAAGGTGTAAAGGAAGTTGCGATTCAAAATATTCAAAAATCCTATTATGCAAAAAAGGCATTTAAGCAAGAAGGATTTAAAATCGAATTTGAGGGTCCAAGTTTTAATGAATTTGTTATTCAATTAAATAAACCTGTAAAAGAGTTTAATAAACATCTATTGAGTAAAGGAATTATTGGTGGCTACGATTTAAGTAGAGATTACCCTCAAATGGACAATTGTATGCTTGTAGCTGTTACGGAATTACGTACGAAAGATGAAATCGATCAATTGATTAAAGAATTGAGGGATAGCCATGAATAAGGAGAATCAACCATTAATTTTTGAAATCACGAAACCAGGCAGAATTGGTTATAGCCTTCCTGACCTTGACGTTCCTGAGATTGACATTAACGATTATCTCCCATCTGATTATATTCGTGATGAAGAAGCACTTTTACCTGAGGTTTCTGAACTTGATATTATGCGTCATTATACGGCTTTATCTAGGAAGAACCATGGAGTGGATTCCGGTTTCTATCCACTTGGATCATGTACAATGAAATATAATCCTAAAATTAATGAATCGGTTGCCCGTTTCCCAGGTTTTGCCCATATACATCCACTACAAGATGAAAGCTCTGTTCAAGGTGCGCTGGAATTAATGTATGATTTGCAACAACATTTAATTGAGATCACTGGAATGGATGAAGTGACTCTCCAACCGGCGGCGGGAGCTCACGGTGAATGGACAGGTTTAATGATGATTCGTGCCTATCATGAAGCAAATGGTGAACATAATCGGACAAAGGTAATAGTTCCCGATTCTGCCCATGGAACAAACCCAGCATCTGCTAGTGTAGCAGGACTTGAGACGGTAACGGTTAAATCAGACGAAAATGGCCTTGTTGATTTGGATGATTTAAGAAGGTTAGTGGATTCAGATACAGCAGCTTTAATGCTAACAAACCCCAATACTTTAGGATTATTTGAAGAAAATATTTTGGAAATGGCAGAAATCGTTCACGGTGCAGGCGGTAAACTTTACTATGACGGTGCTAATTTAAACGCGGTACTATCAAAAGCTCGTCCGGGGGATATGGGATTTGATGTTGTTCATTTAAATCTTCATAAAACATTTACAGGCCCACATGGCGGCGGTGGACCGGGTTCCGGTCCAGTAGGGGTGAAAAAAGATTTAATCCCATATTTACCAAAACCAGTGCTCGTAAAAGAAAACGATGTTTATAAGTTCGACTATGAACGACCGCATTCCATTGGCCGAGTGAAACCATACTATGGTAATTTCGGGATAAATGTAAGAGCATATACGTATATCCGAACAATGGGACCAGATGGATTAAAAGCTGTAACCGAAAATGCAGTACTAAATGCAAATTATATGATGAGAAGATTGGCAGAATACTATGATCTACCATATGACCGTCACTGTAAGCATGAATTTGTTTTAAGTGCAAAACGTCAAAAGAAATTAGGTGTTCGTGCATTAGATATTGCTAAACGTCTGTTAGACTTTGGATATCATCCACCTACTATTTACTTCCCATTAAATGTGGAGGAATGTATGATGATTGAGCCTACTGAAACGGAATCGAAAGAAACGTTGGATTCATTTATCGATTGCATGATACAAATTGCAAAAGAAACTGAAGAAAATCCTGAAATCGTTCAAGAAGCTCCACATACAACCATTATTAAACGTTTAGATGAAGCGCAAGCAGCCCGCAAACCAGTTTTGCGTTATATTAATAAATAATAGATATAAAAAGCCTCTTCCAATTGGAAGAGGCTTTAAACATGGTATCAGTTATTTAGATTTAATTTTACCAGTCCATTTTTTAAAACCGCCTTGTAAATGGTAAAGATCTTTATAACCTTTACGATAAAGCATTTGTGCAGCACGACCACTGCGCATACCGCTTTGGCAATATAAGTATACTGGTTTATCAGGACGGATTTCTTTCATTCTCATTTTCATTTGTGATAATGGAATATTTCTTGAACCTAATATATGTCCTCCATCGAACTCATTCGCTTCTCGAACGTCGATTAATTGTGCCTTCCGATAGCCCGCTTTAAATTCTTCTTCAGTTAATGTTTTAACCGCTCTCTTTTGAGAAAAATAATTAAAGAGCGTGTAGGCGAAGACTGCTACTATGACGATAATAAGAAAATATAAACTACCCACTAAACTTTCTCCTTTCTTCGGTGTACCACTATCTTCTATTATATTCATCAATGGTTGAGGAATCAAAACTTTTTGCTATAAAAAAATTATTTATTTTTGAAAGAAGGGGTTGTATCTTTGGTATTCCTATCTTTGATATGCTTTAAAAATATGCAACCGTAGAATTTATTAAATTTGTCCTTAATTTAATTCTATAACTCTCTTTTTCTTCTCTTTTCTCTATTTTTTATTTATTTTCCAATTTGACAAAAAGAAACAAACTTTAACATTTTCGCAATATGTAGTATTCGTGTTAATGGAAGTAACACTATATATTGTATTAATTTATTGATTTTCTATAAGTGAATATGATAACTTATAGAAGAATACAACGAGAATACTCAAGCCAGATTTTATGCTAGAAAGATAGAAGGAGTTGTCAAAATGTCTGTTGCGTTTACAAATGAATTAAAGATTAATGAGGAACAATTGAACAAAGATATCAAATTGTTTCCACAGGTCCACCCTGTTACACCAGATATGAAAATAACACATAAAGGTGTATCACGTTTAGTAATGATTGACCGCTATGCATTCAAAGATACCGAAAAGCTTACATTATCGAATGGTGATTTTGTCGTTTTGACCATCAAGGAAGATCCAAAATTTCCTGCAAGAGGACTAGGATTCATCCAAAATATTGATTGGGAAAAGAAACTGGCAGATGTACTAGTTGACGAAGAATATCGGAGTGCATTAGAAGATCCGAAAGAAATTGAAACAGGAGTTATTACTAGACCACTAGATATTATCGAAAAACCATTGGAAGTTTATTATGAGCAAATTGCCAAAAGGAACGCAACAGGTTTGGCTTCAGTTGAAACAACCGAGGAAAAACGTCAAGAATGGTACGAAAAGTTTTATCAAGAACTTGTAAACTTGAATTTTGTACCCGCTGGACGTGTATTGTACGGAGCAGGTGCAGATACAGATGTAACCTATTTTAACTGTTACGTTATGCCGTTCGTACCAGATTCGCGTGAAGGGATATCGGAACATAGAAAACAAGTAATGGAAATTATGAGTCGTGGTGGCGGGGTAGGTACAAATGGTTCTACATTACGCCCTAGAAACACATTAGCTCGCGGTGTAAACGGCAAGTCATCGGGTTCCGTATCGTGGCTTGATGATATTGCGAAATTGACACATTTGGTTGAGCAAGGGGGATCCCGTTAAATACTCCAACGGCGGGATTAAAATCTCGTGAATTGCTGGAACACCCTTAGAGCTTTATCAACCACAACGTGACTGGTAACGGTGAGCGTGAAGGTTTAAAAATGATAAGGATTGGGCAATCAGCAGCGAAGCATTTCTGGAAACGGAGATGAACGTTCAACGACTATTGAAACTCCCTAATTCTAACTAAAAACATAAAAAGAGTGTGAATTAAATGTAAGAAATGGGAGGAGTAAATCATATGGTATGGAGACGACCTTATGAGGCGCGAGACAAGGAAGAGTTAATTGGAAAAATTATATATCTCCATAAACAAGGGGTTAGCAAGGTGGATATTGCTTCGAATCTTTCTTCCTTGATAAGATAGTCTGATCTCATGTGAAAGCATGAGAGCTAGGCAGAAATGACCTGGCCACTCTTAGCCAGAGTGTAACAAACAAGCGTGGAGCTCAAATGATAATGCTAGCGGATTAAAAAGATGCACTAGTCCGCGTCGTTCAGAAAATGAACGACTAGAAAATCGGGTGAATTGCGGGGAAATCCTCAGAGACTTACAAGCTACAACGTGACTGGAAACGGTGGGCGTGAATGCTATAAAAATTGTGAGTATTGGACAATCTGCAGCCAAGCGTCATAGGGCACAGGTAATGGCGAAGGTTCAACGACTAGAGGTTGAGTCCCAACAATAAAACCTCATAAGCGCCCGGCCCCTAACGGTTCATGCTGAGGGTGATGATATAGTCTAGTCCGTTTTGCAAAAGCAGAGTAAATATCCTGAAAGGGACGGTAATGTACGTGGCATCCGGACATCATTGAATTTATTATTTCGAAGATGCAAAATCCAAGAATTTTACGATTCTTAATTGAAAATACAAAAGATGAAACGATTAAAAAACTAGCGAAAAACAAATTGAAGTTTACGCCTTTGTCCATGCAAGAAATTGCGATGTACCAAGGAATTATAAACTATAAAAATATTCCTGGGTACGGCGGTTTTAGTGAAGGAATTTTAGCCGATGCAGAAGAAAAATTATGTGAAGGTGGAACATATTCGGTTCATAATCCTGAATTTTTGACAGGTGCAAATATTTCTGTTTGTTTAACAAAAGACTTTATGGACGCTGTTGAAAATAATGAAGACTATGAATTACGTTTCCCTGATGTAGAAAATTATAATGCGGAACAAATGGAAATTTATAATACTGAATGGCAAAACATTGGCGATGTTCGTGAATGGGAAAAACTTGGACATAAAGTAAGAACATATCGCAAAATTAAAGCACAAGAATTATGGAATTTAATTAATATTTGTGCAACCTATTCAGCAGAACCTGGAATTTTCTTCATCGACAATGCTAACGAAATGACAAATGCAGTCAGTTATGGTCAAAAAGTAGTAGCGACAAATCCATGTGGAGAACAAGTGCGAAAGGTAGCATAAAAATCATTACCTAAAAGAGGTGAGAGATTAGGATAACATCTCTCTGGACAGCCGACTTACTTGGATGGAGAAATACCACCGGGGACAATAGCATGTCGGAAAAGCGGAAGAAGGAAGTAAACTGCGAGAAGCCTTCGTTCTGCGAGTCCAAGTTCTATATGGCTAAAGCTAAACTGCCTTAATCCTAGATTCTTCGCTCGAACCGCAGAGAGTCTCATACTTCGCAGTTAAAATGAGATTGTGCTTGAGTTACCATGATTGGTTGTTCGTCAAGGTAAATATCCTCCTAAGCACCGGAGCGCGATAAGTGTGATAAGAATCGAACGGGAAGCCTAAGTAGAACCAGTGATTATTATAGTGAACCTTTGATTCTTCGCTAGGAACGTCGAAAGACTATGGAATACATGTTACACCCTAAAAGTGAAACCTCTGTGATTCCTGAATATCTATTAGCGGAGAACGGAGCTGTCATAGTAGTCCGAGGAACCTGAGATAACAGGTATTGCCGTAAATCGGAAGCGGGAAAGCCGCCCACACATATATGGAAGCATATATGACACCCGACCTAATCAGTCATTATGGGTGCTGGCGAAGGACAGCAGGTTAAAGTAGATACAAAACATTGGGGAGGTATGCGAAATGCAAAAAGCTGAAACAGTGTTAGGTATCGTCGAGAGTAAATCAAAATCTGACAAACATTATAAATTCGATAGACTATATCGAAACTTATTTAACCCAGACTTTTACCTTCAAGCATATGGAAAGATATATGCAAAAGAAGGGAACATGACTAAAGGCACTGACGAAGAAACAATAGATGGTTTTGGAATGAAGAAAGTAAATGAAGTTATTGAACTCATGAAAAACGAACAATATCATTTCAAACCAGTAAGACGAGTTTACATTCCTAAAAGGGATGGTTCAAAAAGACCTTTAGGAATTCCTAGCTTTTATGACAAATTGATTCAAGAAATTAGCCGAAGTATTCTCGAAGCCATTTACGAACCGAAATTTAGTAAAAGCTCACATGGATTTAGACCTAACAGAAGTTGTCACACAGCTTTAAAACAGGTAAAAAGAGAGTGGACAGGTATCAAATGGGTCATCGAAGGAGACATTAAAGGATTTTTCGATAACATTAACCATGAAACCTTACTAAATATCCTAAATGAGAATATACATGATGGACGGTTCTTAGAACTAATTAAACGTATGTTAGAAGCAGGGTATATGGAGGATTGGGTATTTCAGAAAACATACTCAGGAACACCCCAAGGCGGAATAATAAGCCCTATACTGGCTAACATTTATTTAAATAAACTGGATGAGTTCGTAGAGAATGTTCTGATACCTAAATACGAAACGAACAAAAAGAAGCGGAAAATGAATCCAATATACAATCGCATTAACGGAAAAATGGTAAGACTCTCGAAGAAAATAGACGACCTTAAAAGTTCCGACCCTATAAGGCAAGAACTTATCAATGAGTATCAGCTATTAGAAATCGAAAGACGTAACCATAAAGTTCTTGATGAAATGGATTCAGATTTCGTTAGAGTAAAATATGTTCGTTACGCAGATGACTTTATCATAGGAGTTATAGGAAGCAAGGAATTAACAGAGCAAATAAAGAGGGAAGTTGCGGAATTTCTAACAACTGAACTAAAGCTCACCTTAAGCGAAGAAAAAACGCTTATCACAAACTTCAAAAATCCAGTAAAATTCCTTGGATATGAAATGTATATACATGACTCCAACACATACCTTGTCAAGAAATCAAATGGACGCATCTCGAGAGCGGTAAACGGAATACCAAGGCTAATGGTACCGAGAGAAGCAATAACGAGAAAGCTAGAGAGATTTACTCGAAATGGCAAAGCGGTTCATCGGAAAGAATTAACGAATCTAGACATAGCGGAAATCGTTAGTATTTACGCTTCAGAAGTAAGAGGGTTATATAATTACTACCGAATGGCAGATAATGTTGCTAACCAAATGAATCGATTCAAACATTATCACCGAACCAGCTTAGTCAAAACAATTGCAGTTAAAATGCGAAAGTCAGTCGCTAAAGTCAGACAAAAATATGAGGTTGATGGAACAATCGGGATTGTCATCAAACGCAAAGCACCAAAAGACGACTTAATCTATAAATACTACAACGATGGTTTTAGTAAAAACGATTATGTCGGAAACGCCAATGATTCAGACGACCAACTTCCAAATGTAAACAAATATAGCGGAAGAAATGGTATAGTCAAAAGGTTAATGGCTAATAAGTGTGAAATTTGCGAAACTGATGATACAGACGAAAGTTACGAAGTCCATCACGTGAGAAAATTAAAAGACCTCAAAAAGAAATACAAAGACAAGAAACCTCCATTCTGGGTGGAGATGATGATATCAAGAAATCGTAAAACACTTGTTTTGTGCAAATCATGTCATATTAAACTGCACAAAAACAAGCTGTAAAGTTAAGAGTTTGTCAGAACTCGATGAAATTTAACTGAGAGAGCCGTATGCGGGGAAACTTGCACGTACGGTTCGTAGGGGGAGGTCGGAAAAAGTGGTAGCTATACCAACTCGTCCGTCTTCTACCCGACCCTCTTGCACCATATTCTGTCTGTAATTTAGCTGCTATAAACTTAGCGCAAATGGCAGATAAGGAAAATAAAACAGTTGATTTAGAAAAATTAAAACGTACAGTTGAAATCGGTGTACGCCTTCAGGACAATGTTATAAATGCCACTCCATATTTCTTAGAAGAAAATAAAAAGCAAGCACTTGGCGAGCGTCGAGTTGGTCTCGGGGTCATGGGCCTTGCAGATTTACTGATCTATTGTGAGAAAGAATATGGTTCAGAAGAAGGCAACCAATTAGTTGATAAAGTAATGGAGACGATCGCGACAACTGCTTATCGTACATCAATCGAATTAGCAAAGGAAAAAGGTAGCTTCCCATTTTTACAAGGGGAGACTGAAGAAGAGACAATTCGTTTGCGTGAAGCGTTTATCCGAACTGGATTTATGAAAAAAATGCCGGAGGATATCCGTCAATCGATAGTAGAAAACGGTATTAGAAATTCTCATTTGCTAACTGTTGCTCCAACGGGTAAACATATTGCCCCCAGTGTTCGTAAGGATGCTGCGTAAACTTAGCTATATGCGGGAAACTCTGGCGAATCTCTTACTACCTAGTCTTGCCAACGATTATTTAGGTAAAAAGGTAAGAGTGTTGGTTTTATAACCTACCAGACAATCCGCAGGGAAGTCGTGGCTGACCCCTCAACGACTACATGCTAGGCAACCATTTTAATTATGGAAACTTCATTCTATATTAAAATAAAGGAAACAAAAATGGTTGATGATATAGTCTGACCCATATGGCGACATATGGAGCGGGTACTAATAATCCCGCCCTCTATATTGATATAGAGAGTAACAAAAGTGAGTACAGGAACAATGGTTGGCGTTTCAACAGGACTCGAGCCTTACTATTCATTCTCCTATTTCCGCAGCGGTCGACTCGGAAAGTTTATTGAGGTGAAGGCCGATATCGTTCAAGAATATTTAGATCAGCATCCAGAAGCAAATCCGGACAATCTGCCAAACTGGTTTATTGCTGCAATGGATCTTGCCCCTGAAGCACATGCTGACGTTCAATGTGTTATTCAACGTTGGATTGACAGTTCGATAAGTAAAACGGTTAATGCCCCTAAGGGATATAGTGTAGACCAGGTTGAAAAAGTCTACGAGCGCCTTTACCGTGGTGGTGCAAAGGGCGGTACCGTCTATGTAGATGGTTCCCGCGATACACAAGTACTAACTTTAAAGGCGGAAGAAAATACAACTGAGCAATTATCGATGTTTGATGATGAAAAAGAAAAACAGCATGTAGTACTTGTTGACACAATTAGTGACCTTCGTTCTACTAGTGTTACTATTGGATCCGAAGTTGGTAACACTTGCCCGGTATGTCGTAAAGGTCAAGTTGAAGAAATCGGTGGTTGCAATACATGTACTAACTGCGGAGCACAACTAAGGTGCGGTTTGTAGACTTAAAATAAAGTTTGTTTTGATCGTTTGTAAAAAAGTTGCACCGTTTTATCCCTTTGGATATGTATTGTCCAAAGGGTTTTTTTATCGTAAAAATAACAAATGATCTTTCCGTAACAGACTCAATTCTGTAGCAAGAAATATGCCCATATTAATGTATTGGGCTTGATTAACGGAACTTCACATAGTTAAACTTTGGAAGAGATTGTGAAATGAAGGGAAATAAGATTTCAATATTGGGAATCTGCCATTTTCGTTTCAATCTTCCATAAAGAATAGTTTCCTGCCGGAAAAAATCCATTGTTGTAAACTTCCATCTGTTTGCGTAATTTTTTGGTGTTATTTCGCAGCTTTAACTCCCATTTTTTTGTCTTTCATAATTTTTGGTAGAAAACCCACGGCTTTAACTCCCATTTTTTCTTCTTTCGTATATTTTGGTAGAAAACCCACGGCTTTAACTAAGATACAAAAACCCGATCACTTTTTCATTTTCTGTTCTAATTTCCATGTTTCCATCTTAAAAATATAACATGAGGATCGACATCAAAGGAGATGCGAACATGGATATAGATGGAGTGTTTTCAGGAGGTGGCATAAAAGGTTTAGCACTAATTGGTGCTTATGAAGAATTAGAATCACAAGGTTTTACATTTAATCGTGTAGCAGGGACAAGTGCGGGATCAATTATAGCTGGTTTCATTGCAGCTGGTTACTCTAGCCAAGAAATGAAAAGTTTATTTTCACACGTTCCATATGAAAATTTATTGGATTCATGGAAAACGTGGATACCTATTCCAAAACAAATTTCAAAATGGATTTTTCTGTATTGGCGTTTAGGTCTGTACAAAGGGAAGGCGTTAGAGGATTGGTTGCGTGAGATGTTAGCGGCAAAAGGAGTTTATACGTTTGCAGACTTGCCGAAAGATTCATTAAAAGTTGTTGCATCCGATTTAAGTAATGGACGTCTGCTTGTTCTTCCTGATGATCTTATTCAATATGGCATACCAATTGAAAGTTTTCCTGTTGCAAGAGCAATCCGGATGAGCTGCAGCATTCCGTATTTTTTTGAACCTGTGAAATTAAAAAGTTTAGAAGGAATAAGTGTCATAGCAGATGGGGGTGTTTTAAGTAATTTTCCAATGTGGATTTTCGTAAATAATGAAACAAAAAAAATACGGCCAGTTGTTGGCGTATCTCTAAGTTATGATTTAAAAGAGCACCCAAAACATAAGATAAAAAACGGAATACAATTATTTAATGCATTATTTGAAACGATGAAGGAAGCGCATGATTCAAGATATATATCAAGAAAACATGAAAATGATATTATTTTTATACCTGCAAGAAACTATATCTCTACAGACTTTCAAATATCCGAAGAAAAAAAAGACGCCCTTATCGAGCTAGGGCGAATAAAAACCAAGGAATTTTTAAAAACATGGACGTACTGATCAATTAAGAAGAATCGGGGCTAGTATATCGCTCGATTTTTCTTTTTGCCTTTTTTTCCTTCAATCACTGTTAATTTCGCTTGAGACTTTTTTCGTATTGGCTTTTTTAAAGCATTAATCTGACTACTTGCAGTAGCTTGTCGATTTTTTATTCGTTTTTTCGATCGTCTTGCGGCTTTTAGAAAAGCCCTTTTATTTCGATGAGAAGGACGTTTCCCAGACCATAATCGATAAATTAGATAAATACAACAAATAATAACAGCCCAAATAAGTAATTGTTTAAATAATGCTCCGGGCTGTTGAAATACTTTTGATCCAAGCCCTATTAAAGCAAGTAGAAAAACTAATCCGATCAACCATTTTTTTGCAACCAAGAAAGCCACCTCCTTACGAGCATCATAAGCATTTTGTCCGCAAATTCATCCTTTTATACCATTTTTTTCACATAATTATTGGATTTCAAACATGCGAATAAAGATTTAGATAAATTCTAAGTTTAAAATGCTTCATGTTACATTTGCAAAGACTGTGAATCCTCTTTAGAAATTGTTTGATTTTCTTCTATTTTCAAAAGCTCATTAAAAGATGCTATCGCCACTTCAACTTGATCATCAGAAGGTTCTTTTGTTGTAAGTAACTGTAACCACAGACCAGGGTATCCTAAATAACGGAGAACGGGTACTTCTCTCAATTTGTTTGTAAATTGAAGAACTTCAAAGGAAATTCCTAATACAACAGGTATTAATGCAATACGATCAACTAAACGTAGCCATAATGGATCAATTGGTACCAACATATAAACAAAGACACCAACGAATACGGTAAAAAGAATAAAGCTGCTTCCACAACGATAATGAAGTCTTGACTGAGATTGGACATTTTCTACAGTAAGTTCTAAATTATTTTCAAATGTATTGATGACTTTATGCTCTGCACCATGATATTGAAACACACGCTTAATAAGAGGTGTTAACGATACAAAGTAAATATAAACCAATAATAGGATTAGTTTTATTAATCCTTCAATAAGTACCTGGGCTATATCGCTTGAAAAGATTGGCTTTGTGAATGATGCTAATATTGCAGGTACAAGTGTAAAAACAAATTTCCCAAAAAGAAATGATAGGACGCCAAGTGTAGCAACCCCTAAAATCATCGTCGTTTTAGAAACTTTTTCTTCTGCTAAATTTTCATCATTTTCAGGATCCCGATCATACCGTTCACTTGAAAAATTTAAATGTTGTGATCCATTTGCGCTCGCTTCAAGTATTGCAACAATCCCTCTTAAAAAAGGAATTTTTTTTAGCTTTTGCAATGTGGGGTGTGATTTTCTTGGTAAATAAAAATAATCAATTGTTTGATCTTTTCTACGAATTGCGGTAACAGTCTGGCTTTTTCCGCCAAACATTACTCCTTCTATTACAGCTTGCCCACCATATGAGGGCTTTTTTTGACTTTCCACTAATTTTTCACCAACCATTTCTTTGAATGCAAGACTTATTAAGTTTATTTTACTAAAAAAACAAAATTACGACTAGCTACATTACTTGTGGTTATTCTATAAATATTACATGTATTTGGGGGTGCGTTATGTCAAATCATAAAGATGAGGTAGAATTTCCAAAAATGTCTTTTCTGTTAATGGCTGTCACAACTGGGTTTGTCGGTGGAATATTATGGAGTTTAATTGGTTATTTATGTTATTATTTTAACTATTCTACAATCGAACCCAATATTTTATTAGAACCATTTACTGTAGGTACTTGGAGAGAAAGTTGGATAGGGATCATTCTTACAATCATTTTGTATGGAATTATTTCAATCGGTGTAGCCTTAGTGTATTATATTCTATTAAAAAAATTGAATACAATGTGGGTCGGAATCGGTTATGGTTTCGTTCTATTTTTAGTTGTTTTTTTGATTTTAAATCCGATATTTCCTAGTATGAAGCCTTTTTTGCAAAATGATATAAATACTTTAATTGCGGCTGCATGTGTTTACATCCTATATGGTCTTTTTATTGGATATTCAATTTCCTATGAACATAATGAAATAAAATATTTTAAAGAAAAAGAATTGAAGCGATAATATTTGTGATAAAATGTGTTGTGTAGAAAATTCATAACAATTTCTACAAATACCATTTTTAAAGGTGCGTTTGATTATGAAAATTTTATTATTAAATGGACCTAATTTAAATTTATTAGGTAAAAGAGAACCAAATGTTTATGGGAAGAATACGCTAAAAACTTTGTATCAACGCTTTAGTGAATTGGAAAAAGAATATAATGTTGAAGTAGTTTCGTTTCAATCCAATCATGAGGGTGAACTTATTGACAAATTACATGAAACAAGTGATGGAAACTTTTTAGGGGTTATTTTCAATCCCGGCGCTTTTACCCATTATAGTTACGCAATTCGCGATGCCATTGCTTCAATTGATGTACCTGTAATTGAAGTGCATATTTCAAATGTGCATAATCGAGAGGAATTCCGAAGGGAATCGGTCATTTCACCTGTGACTGCAGGACAAATTGTCGGATTAGGACTATTTGGTTATGAATTAGCGTTAAAAGCATTAGTAGAATACATAGGTAAGGGAGAGTAAAGAATGCAAAAACTAGAGAAACTACGCAATCAATTTTCTAAGCAAGGAATTGATGGAATTTTAATTACAAGTCCATACAATCGGCGATATATGACTAATTTTACAGGAACAGCTGGTGTTGTACTAATTTCTGAAACACAAGCACTTTTTATTACTGATTTTCGTTACGTAGAACAAGCCTCAAAACAAGCCCAAGGTTTTGAAATTATTCAACATAAAGGAATTATCCATGAGGAAATTGCACAGCAGCTTGTTGCACTGGGAATTAAAAAACTTGGATTTGAACAGGACTACGTGAACTATTCCGATTATACTCTTTATGAGAAAGCTTTTTCTGTAGATTTAGTTCCGGTTTCGCGTTTAATTGAAAATTTACGCTTGATTAAGACTGAATCAGAGATTAAGATATTAAAGGAAGCAGCCGACATTGCTGATGCTGCATTTAAACATATATTAGATTATATTAAGCCTGGTGTTACGGAGCTTGAAGTATCCAATGAACTTGAGTTTTTCATGAGAAAAGCAGGTGCAACTTCTTCATCTTTCGATACTATTGTTGCTTCTGGAACAAGATCTGCACTTCCGCATGGGGTTGCCTCCGATAAAGTAATTGAAAAAGGCGATTTTGTTACTTTGGACTACGGTGCCCTTCATAAAGGATATGTTTCTGATATTACTCGTACTGTCGCGGTAGGCGAACCATCAGATAAGTTGAAAGAAATTTACGATGTTGTTTTAGAATCACAATTGCTCGCTATGGAAAAAATTAAACCAGGAATGACAGGTATTGAAGCTGATGCTATTGCCAGAAATTATATTTCTGAAAAAGGGTACGGTGAATACTTTGGTCATTCCCTTGGACATGGAATTGGTCTAGAAGTTCATGAAGGACCTGCATTATCAGTAAGATCTGATATTGTCCTGCAACCTGGTATGGTTGTGACTGTTGAACCAGGGATTTATTTACCTGGTGTTGGTGGAGTTCGCATTGAAGATGACACTTTAATAACAGAGGATTCGAATGAAAAGTTAACTCATTCAACTAAAGACTTAATTATTCTTTAATATGATTTTGAACCTCAGTACATTAAGGAACGATTCCTTAATTCTGAATAAATAGGAGGAAGAAACAACATGATATCAGTTAATGATTTTCGAACTGGTTTAACAATCGAAGTAGATGGCGGAATATGGAGAGTAATGGACTTCCAACATGTTAAACCTGGTAAAGGTGCAGCGTTCGTTCGCTCTAAATTACGTAACTTAAGAACCGGTGCCATTCAAGAAAAAACTTTCCGTGCGGGAGAAAAAGTAGGAAAGGCACAAATTGATAATCGCAGAATGCAATATCTTTATGCAAGCGGAGATCAACACGTATTTATGGACAACGAATCATACGAACAAATTGAATTAAGTTCGGCAGCAATTGATTATGAATTGAAGTTTCTTAAAGAAAATATGGAAGTACACATTATGATGTACCAAGGGGAAACGCTTGGGGTTGAACTTCCAAACACAGTAGAACTTACAGTAACTGAAACAGAACCAGGAATTAAAGGAGATACTGCTTCAGGCGGTTCGAAACCTGCAACAGTTGAAACTGGTTTAATTGTTCAAGTTCCTTTCTTCGTGAACGAAGGAGATAAATTAATTGTTAATACAACAGACGGTTCGTACGTTTCACGTGCATAAACGGAAGTGTAAAGCTGTTCAAAAGGTTTAAATAACCTTTTGAACAGCTTTTTTTTATTCTATTTTAGTCATACTCCTTTGTAGTGTGAATACATATTAATATTGGGAGATATGTACAAGCATTTGAAAAAAATTATAAGAGCAGCAACATAAGGAGGAACGAACGTTGGAAAATATTCTTGCATTCTTACCAAAACCAATTTCAGAAAAAATCCGCGAATTGCCAGCTCCCATTTTAAATACAATGGAGGAAATAAGAATCCGAATAAGCCGGCCACTGGAAGTTTCGACAAGAGGGAAACCGTATTTCCTTCCATACCTGGTTTCTGAACAAGATGCAGAGCAATTAATTAATAAGCTAGCTAATTATTCGTTTTATACATTAGAAGAGGAATTACAAAAAGGGTACATCACAATTCCGGGTGGTCATCGGGTTGGATTAGCAGGAAAGGTCATTCTTGAAAATGGATCAGTGAAAGCAATTAGAAATTTAGCATCCTTTAATTTTAGAATTGCAAGAGAAAAAATCGGCATTTCAGAACCTTTCCTTCCATTTCTTTATCAGGGTAAATGGAAACATACGATGATCATTGGCGCCCCACAAACAGGGAAAACAACCTTGTTACGAGATATTGCTAGATTGATTTCAACCGGAAGTAAAGAAAAAGAAATTCCTCCATTAAAAGTAGGAATAGTCGATGAGCGCTCCGAAATCGCCGGTTGTGTACGTGGGATTCCTCAATTAACCTTCGGTCCGAGGATTGACATTTTAGACGCTTGTCCAAAAGCGGAAGGAATGATGATGCTTATTCGTTCGATGAGTCCGGATGTTCTCGTTGTGGATGAAATAGGCAGGGAAGAAGATAGCGTCGCGATTATGGAAGCGATTAATGCGGGAATTACATTGATTATGACTACACATGGAAATTCATTCGAAGAGATAAAAAAACGGCCAATATTAAGGGGAATTTTGGATCAGCATGTATTTGAAAATTACCTTGAACTTTCCAGAAGAAATGGCCCTGGAACAATTAAAAAGTTTCTTGATGGGTATGGCAATGAAAAGAAAATTAAAGCTGGTGTTATGAGTGGTTAGTGTGATTGGAGCTATATTTATTATTCTATCTACAACATGGGTAGGGTTTGAACTTTCAAGACATTTAAGTGAGAGACCGAAGCAGTTAAGGATGCTACGCACAGCTTTACAATCATTAGAAGCGGAAATCATGTATGGTCACACACCTCTACACGAGGCGTCAAGAAAATTAGCTGCACAATTACCTAGACCAATCTCCATTATTTTTGAGAGATTCTCACAAAAATTAACGACTATGGAAACGACGGTTAAAAAAGCTTGGGAAGAAAGCTTACAGGAAATTTGGAAAATTACTGCATTAAAAAAAAGTGAATACGAAATCCTCATTCAATTTGGTGAAACATTAGGAAAGCATGATCGTGTAACTGAACAAAAGCAAATTATTCTCACATTAACACATTTGGAACGTGAGGAGTCAGAGGCACGGGATAGACAACAAAAATATGAAAAAATGATGAAAAGCTTAGGTTTTCTTTCGGGTCTTTTAATCGTAATTTTGCTTTTGTAGGAGGAATAAGTTGTGGGGATAGATGTAGATGTAATCTTTAAAATAGCTGGAGTCGGTATTGTCGTTGCATTTTTGCACACGATTTTAGATCAAGTTGGAAAAAAGGAATATGCTCAATGGGTTACATTATTTGGGTTTTTATATATTTTATTTTTAGTAGCTTCAATCGTCGATGATTTATTTCAAAAAATAAAGTCGGTCTTCCTATTTCAAGGCTAGAGGAGGGATTAAGGATTGAAATCTTAAAAATAGTAGGGATTGCCTTAATCACAACTTTTCTTGCATTAATCATTAAAGAACAGAAACCTAATTTTGCATTTTTATTAGTGTTATTTGTCGGTTGTGCGATTTTTATTTATTTAGTAGATCAAGTTTACGCGATTATACAGATGGTAGAACGAATTGCTGCCAATGCGAACGTCAATACGATCTATGTAAAAACAATCCTAAAAATTATTGGCATAGCATATATTGCTGAATTTGCTTCACATATTTCAAAAGATGCTGGGCAAGGGGCTATGGCTGCAAAGGTTGAACTAGCAGGGAAAATATTAATCTTAGCAATGGCAATACCCATTTTGACGGTGTTAATCGAAACTGTCATTAATTTAGTTCCGAAAGGATAGACCGAGTGATGAGGTGAAAAAATTTGCGGCAATGGTTCCCGATTTTCACTATACTACTGATTTTTTTTATTGGACAAGATACCGTTCATGCGGCCACTTCGAGCGAAAACAATTCTACCATTCAGGACGAGCTTGTTGAAAAACAGATGAACGATTTAGGTGTAAATGAATTAAAACAGTATTGGGAAAAAATCATCGATGAATATGGTGGTTATTTACCCGATAGCCAAAAAGGAAGTTTAATTGATTTTATTAAAGGTGAAAAAGACTTTTCATTAAATCAATGGTTTCATGGAATCTTAAAATTTTTCTTCCATGAACTGATAGCCAATGGTAAATTGCTGGGATCGTTAATTATTTTAACTATTTTTAGTATGTTTCTTCAGTCACTTCATAATGCATTTGAACAGGGGACAATAAGTAAGGTTGCCTATGCGATCGTATTTATTGTAATTATTATTTTAGCTTTAAATAGTTTTCATGTAGCAATTGATTACGCCAAAAATGCCATAACGATGATGATTAACTTTATTGTAGCGATTATTCCTCTTTTATTGGCATTAATATCAACCTCTGGCGGTGTTACTTCAGCGGCATTTTTTCATCCAGTTATTCTCTTTCTCATGAATACTAGCGGTATTCTCGTACAGTATATCGTCCTACCATTATTATTATTGTCTACTGTTCTAAGTATCGTTAGCACATTATCAGAATATAAAGCAACACAATTAGCGCAATTATTAAGAAACTGTAGCATTGGATTACTTGGAATCTTTATGACGATATTTTTAGGAGTTATATCCGTCCAAGGAACAGCATCTGCAGTTGCAGATGGAATTACAATACGAACAGCTAAATTCGTTACCGGAAATTTTATCCCAGTCGTGGGAAGGATGTTTACGGACGCTGCTGATACAGTCATCAGTGCTTCTGTATTATTGAAAAATACTTTAGGAATCGCGGGGGTAGCGATCGTTCTTATTATCGCAGCATTTCCTGCAATTAAAATTTTAGTCCTTGCCTTTATGTTTAAATTTACAGCGGCAATTATACAGCCGATTGGCAATGGTCCTGTCATACGTTGTCTGGATACAATCAGCAAAAATATGGTCTTTGTTTTTGCAGCATTAGCCATTGTCGCGTTTATGTTTTTTTTAAGTATCACAATTATTATTACAGCCGGAAATATTACAATCATGATGCGCTAAATTAAAGTAAATACTTGTCATTTGGGGAGGGGTGACGTTTTTGTCTTTTATTACTGAATGGATTATGAATATTGTTGTATTCATCTTACTAGCGATGATTGTCGATATGCTCCTACCAAACTCGGCAATGAAAAAATATACAAAAATGGTTACCGGTCTGTTGTTAATTGCCATTATTTTAACCCCTCTTCTAAAAGTGGTAGCGAAAGATTTTGATCAGGTTGTTGCATCGTTTTCAAACAAAAAAATAATAGACAATAATAAAATAGAAAATTTAATAGAATCGAAAAAAAAAGAAATACAAGCGGGACAAGTTGAATATACATTAGAACAAGTGGGTGAAAAAATGAAAAATGATGTCAAAGAGGAGTTGATAGACAGATTTGATAAGGATATTCAACAAATAAAGATAGATTCTAAAGATCAAGTTGCAGAAAACGAAAATCCGATAGAAAAAGTGATTGTTTATTTAGGAGAAGCAAAGAAAGAAGATTCCGTTCCAATCATTAAACCAGTTGATATCAGCATAGGGGAAGAAGAGCCGAAAGTAGGGGTGGATAGTAGAGAAAATGAAAGCATATTATCAATGCTATCCGAACGCTGGGGAATAACTCCCGACCAAATTGAACTCCATAATGGAGAGGGGGTTCTAAATCAAAATGAGCAATAATAAAGGTCCGATCGATTGGATTAAAGAAAAACTTTTTCAGTCAAATGGAAAAGATACGAGTAAAAAAAGCAAAAAATATCAATATTTTTTAATTGTATTAGTATGCGGAATTGCTTTCATGCTCATCAGTGATATATGGAAAAGCGGAAATAAAGAAACATCCACATCTGTTTATAGTGCGCCAAATAATCAAAAAGAAGTTGAAACATTTGGATCAGGTAATAAAAATCAAAATAAATCCATGAAAGATTATGAAATGCAGTTTGAAACAGAGTTAAAGGATGCGTTAGAACAAATATCAGGGGTTGGAAAGGTGCGAGTGATTGTAAATCTAGAAGCCACAGAGAGTAAAGTGTATGAAAAAAATACAGTCATTCAAAATCAAACAACGACAGAAACGGATCCAAACGGTGGTGAGCGTAAGATTGAAGATTTATCGAAAGATGAGAAGCTCGTTGTGATTAGGGATGGAGATAAAGAAGTACCATTAGTTACAGAAACAAAAAAACCAGCTATTCGAGGCGTTCTTGTTATAGCTGATGGGGCCAAAAATGTATTCATTAAAAGCACCATCATTGAAGCAGTATCAAGAGTTTTAGATGTTCCGAGCCATCGTGTATCTGTTCAACCTAAAAAAAGCTAAGGGGGATATATCTATGTTATTAAAAAAACAAACAGTATGGTTATTAACAATGCTAAGTTTAGTCGTCGTTTTATCAGTTTACTATGTCACTTCCGAACCAAAACAATCGGATATGGCAGCAGTTGAGAGCAAAGATGGTAAAGAGGCGACAAAGAGTAAAGAAACTTCCAAAAAAGCAAGTAATAAAAGTGTTGTAACTGAATCCGCAGATGATCAAGTATTTGAACAAATCCGTCTTCAAATTAACGATGCTAGAAGTAAGCTTAGAGAAGATTTAACAACAAAGGCAGCTTCCACCGATTTATCCGCCGATGAAAGAAGTCAAGCACTTGATGAAATGAAAAAATTAACAGAAATTGCACAAACGGAAAAGGTGCTAGAAAATTTAATTAAATCAAAAGGGTATGAGGATGTCTTGGTTAATGCAGATGGAGATGAAATGAAAATCACAGTCAAAGCAAAAGACCATGATAAAAAAGCAGCAAACCAAATTGTGCGCCTGGTGACTGAACAATTAGGTAATTTACAAAATGTTGCCGTAAATTTTCAACCTTAAAAAGAAATAAAGTCCCTTTTTGACAAGGGACTTTATTTCTTTTTATAGACATTGATAGAGTAGGATATTCGTTTGTTGTTATTCAGATATTGAATTTTTACTAACTATTATCGTATGATATTAGTAGCAAGTCATAAGCTAGCAAAATCTAAATTTATAGATGTTTGACATTGATGGTGTTTCAGCGGGATAATAATCATAGCTGACAAATTCAAAAAGAGGTGTAATTTATTATGAAAATACAAGAAATTCGTGAATTAATCAAACTTGTGGATCAATCAAGTATTGATGAAATTGAAATTGAAAATGATGGTTCAATTATTAAAATGAAAAAACAATCCGGGGTAACATTGGTTGAAACACCACTTGTTACGAATGTTCCAACTCAGCAAGTTGTACAGGCACCAGTAGCTCAACCTGTTGTAGCGGAAGTGAAACAAGAAGCTGAACAAGTTCAACCACAAGCTATTGCTGACGAAAATTTACATAAAATTGTTTCTCCAATGGTAGGTACTTTCTATCAATCGCCTTCACCAGATAGTGGTGCATATGTTAAGGTTGGTTCAAAAGTTCAACCAGATTCAGTTGTTTGTATTGTCGAAGCAATGAAACTATTTAATGAAATTGAAGCGGAAGTTGAAGGAGAAATCGTCGAAATCCTAGTAAATGACGGTCAACTGGTTGAATATGGACAACCTTTATTCTTGGTGAAGTCTAAGTAAGGAGCGAACTTCAATGATAAAAAAAGTTTTAATCGCAAATCGCGGTGAGATAGCTGTGCGTATTATTCGTGCTTGTCGTGATTTAGGAATCGAAGCAGTTGCCGTTTATTCAGAGGCCGATAAAGACGCGTTGCATGTACAACTAGCTGACGAAGCCTATTGCATAGGTCCTAAATCTTCAAAAGACAGCTATTTAAACGTAACAAATATTATAAGTGTTGCGAAATTAACTGAATGTGATGCAATCCATCCGGGATATGGTTTTCTTGCGGAAAATGCTGATTTTGCGGAACTATGCAGAGAGTGTAATATTATCTTTATCGGACCAAGTCCAGAAGCAATTTCGAAAATGGGAACAAAGGATATTGCCAGAGAAACGATGAAGGAAGCTGGTGTACCGATTGTTCCAGGGTCACAAGGAATTATCAATGACACAAATGAAGCCATTGAACTAGCTAATTCAATGGGGTATCCTGTTATTATAAAAGCAACGGCTGGCGGTGGCGGTAAAGGAATCCGCATTGCGAATAATGAAGAAGAGCTAGTTAAAGGAATTAATATTACTCAACAGGAGGCTGCTACTGCATTTGGTAATCCAGGTGTTTATATTGAAAAATATATCCAAGACTTCCGCCATGTTGAGATACAAGTAATGGCAGATCAACATGGAAATGTGATCCACTTAGGCGAAAGAGATTGTTCGATACAAAGAAGATTACAAAAATTATTAGAAGAGTCACCATCCCCAGCACTCACGCCAGAAATACGTGAAAAAATGGGAGAAGCAGCTGTTAAAGCAGCAAAAGCAGTTGATTATACAGGTGCCGGAACAATTGAATTTATTTATGATTATCGAAAACAAATTTTCTATTTCATGGAAATGAATACGAGAATTCAAGTAGAACACCCAGTTACTGAATTAGTTACTGGTGTAGACCTAGTTAAAGAGCAAATACTTGTTGCATCCGGTAAACCGTTATCCATTAAACAGGAAGATGTGACATTTACAGGATGGGCAATTGAATGTCGAATAAATGCTGAAAACCCTGCTAAGAACTTCATGCCATCTGCAGGGAAAATTGAAATGTATTTACCGCCAGGTGGGTTAGGCATTCGAATCGATTCTGCTGCATATCCTGGATATGAGATCCCTCCATATTATGATTCCATGATTGCTAAGGTGATATCATATGGCGCAACGAGGGAAGAAGCCATTGCAAGAATGAAACGGGCTTTAAGTGAATTTGCGGTTGAAGGTGTTTATACTACAATTCCATTTCACTTAAGATTGTTAGAACATGAAACCTTTGTAAAAGGTGACTTTAATACGAAGTTTTTAGAGATATACGATCTAATGAAATAATTAATCGTACGGAGGTGCTTGATCATATGGTTGAGACAAATTCAATGCTAGAAATGGACTACGGAAACGATGGATTAGGTAAAGTAGAAATCGCACCAGAGGTCATCGAGGTTATTGCTGGAATCGCTGCTTCCGAGGTTGAGGGAGTTGCACAGATGCGTGGGAATTTTGCTTCTGGTGTTGCTGAAAAACTCGGTAGAAAAAATCATGGAAAAGGTGTTAAAGTAGATTTAACAGACGAAGGAATTGTTATAGACGTATATTGCACAATGAATTTTGGTGTTTCGATCCCAACAGTTGCACAAAAGATACAAGATAATATTAGGCAAGCATTATTGAATATGACGGCTTTAGAAGCGAAAGAAATAAATATTCATATAGTAGGGGTTCAATTTGAAACCCAAAAACCTGAAACTGATTTCGAAACGGAAATAATATAATTGGAAAGGGTAATCCAATCTCTCTTTTGGATTACCTTTTTTATTTGTTCAACTTGTTCAAGTTCAATGTTAATTTTGCAAGTAAGTTGATTGGAGCGGAAGGTGCGAGACTCCTGCGGGATATGTGGTTTCGTAAGACCCCACAGACGCGTTAGCGTCGAGGAGGCTCACGGGCCGCCTCGCGGAAAGCGAGTACCTGCAGCGGAAATCAACAGCCAAGTTTGAACGGGAAAGTAAATGTATTTGTATGATCTTCTTATGATAAATGTGCTTTCTTTGTTGTTTTTGTGATATTATCTTTTTAGGAAATGTGTAATTTTACAATGTAACTGGCGATAATGATATTATTCATGACTAGTTTAAAAGGAGTTTTATGTAAAAATGAAAAGAAGAACTGCTAGAGAAAAAGCACTCCAAGCTTTATTTCAAATAGATATAAACGAGGCTGCTCCAGAGGAAGCAATTAAGAATATCTTAAGAGATGAACAAAATGATGATTACTTAAACACTTTGGTAAATGGGACATACGGACATATTAAAGAAATAGACGACACGATTTCACGACATTTAGAAAAGTGGACAATTGAACGTTTAGCTAAAGTAGATTTAAATATTTTACGTCTAGGTGTATATGAACTTGTTTATGTACCTGAAGTCCCGGCGAATGTAGCGATCAATGAGGCATTAGAGGTTTCTAAACGGTTTGGTGATGAACGTTCCAGTAAATTTATTAATGGTGTGCTTTCAAAAATAAAAGATTCGTTAGAAAATTAATACATTTGAATCGATTAATATTTTAACATCGTAAATACGGTAATTAAGTTGTATAATGTAAACAAAAAGCTGTCTTCCATGGAAGCAGCTTTTGTTTTGTAAAGTAATTTTTGAGGTTATGGACATAAAGCTTATTATATTTTTTATTATAAAAGGATGTTTTTGAATGACAACAAAACCCTATCTTACAGTCCATGCATTAACAAAGTACATAAAAAGAAAATTTGATGTTGATCCACATTTAATTAATATTCATGTAAAAGGTGAAATTTCCAATTATAAGCAACATTCTAGTGGTCATATGTATTTTACATTAAAGGATGACAAAGCTAGAATATTAGCAGTAATGTTTTCGAAATCAAACAAAGGATTAAAATTTCAACCTGAAAACGGAATGAATGTTCTTATTCAAGGCCAAATTACCGTATACGAAGGTAGTGGACAATATCAACTATATGTGAAGCAAATGCAACCTGATGGAGTTGGCGAATTATATTTAGCCTATGAACAACTTAAAACTAGACTTAGTCAGGAAGGCTTATTTGCAGCGGAAAGAAAAAGAAAATTACCGCCCTATCCAAAAAATATTGGTGTTATTACCTCTCCAACCGGTGCTGCAGTTAGAGATATAATCTCTACAATAAAACGGCGGTATCCAATCGGAAAAATTAAATTAATACCTGCATTAGTTCAGGGGGAAAATGCAGCAAAATCAATTTCAGATGCGATTAAAAAGATGAATGAAATGAGAGAAATAGATGTATTGATCGTTGGTCGTGGGGGGGGATCAATAGAGGAGTTATGGGCATTTAATGAAGAAATAGTCGCCCGGGCGATTTTTGAATCAAAGATCCCTATTATATCTGCTGTAGGACATGAAACAGATTTTACAATTGCGGATTTTGTCGCCGACTTAAGGGCTCCAACCCCAACTGGTGCTGCTGAGATAGCTGTACCACATATCGAAGAAATTATGGAAAAATTATTAAATCGAAAGTCTAGACTAATTAGAGGATTTTCCGAAATCGTCCAACATCAACGAAAAAGACTTCAATTTATTAATCGATCCTATGTTTTTCGAAACCCTAATCGATTGTATGAGCAAAAAATGGAATATTTGGATTACCTAGCAGAGCGATTGACACGGCAAATGAATAAAACGGTGCAACACGAATCGACAGGTTATGAACAACTAGCAAAAAGGCTTCAAAGAAATCAGCCTCATCAATTACTTGAACGCGGAAAAGAAAAACATGTACAGTTAAATAAAGAATTAAAAAATGGTTTACAAGCGATATTACAATCAAAACAACAAGCGTTTTCGAAAGCGATTACTGCATTGGAGGCGTTAAGCCCCCTAAAAGTAATGGAACGAGGTTATAGCTTGGCGTACACTTCAGAAAAAGAAATTATAAAAAGTATCGAACAAACCTCAAAGGGTGAAGAAATTCAAGTAATGGTTTCGGACGGAAAAATCATTTGTTCGGTTGAAAATATTGAAAAGGGATGAGTGAAAAATGGAAACGCAATTATCTTTTGAAGAAGCAATGGAACAGTTAGAAGTTATTGTCCAGCGGTTAGAAGAGGGGGATGTACCCTTAGAAGAAGCACTAACGATTTATAAAAAAGGAATGGGGCTTTCGAAGCTTTGTCATGATAAACTAAAAATGGTAGAAGAACAATTAACTAGTGTAATTACCGAAAATGGAGAAGAGGAGTTTACAATTAAAGAGGAGGAGTAGAATTGGATTTACATAATTTAAAATCATTTATGGGGAATGTGAACGACCTACTGGAAACAGAACTTTCCCAGGCTATTCTGAAATTATATGCTCCTCAAAAAATAAAGGATGCCATGGATTATTCGCTTCAAGCAGGAGGAAAACGAATTCGACCGACATTGCTTTTGGCTACTTTAAAAGCGTTTGGAAAAGAAGTGGAAAATGGACTGAAAACTGCTTGCGCATTAGAAATGGTTCATACATATTCACTTATTCATGATGACTTACCTGCGATGGATAACGATGATCTACGACGTGGAAAACCAACTAATCATAAAGTGTTTGGTGAAGCTTATTCTATTTTAGCGGGAGATGGATTACTTACATATAGTTTTCAAATGATTGCACAGGATTCGAGTTTATCAAGCGAACAAAAGGTGAAAATCATTGAACTATTGGCGATTGCTGCTGGTCCTGAAGGCATGGTCGGTGGACAAGTAGCAGACATGCTTGGTGAAAAACGACTGTTATCAATTGAGGAATTAGAATATATTCACAAAAATAAGACAGGAAAACTTCTAACATTCAGTGCGATTGCAGGTGCAATCATAGCTGGTGCATCGAATGAACAAATTGATATGTTAGAAAAGTATGCAGAAAATATTGGTTTGGCCTTTCAAATCCGTGACGATATTTTAGATATCGAAGGAAAAGAAGAAATCATTGGTAAGCCGGTGGGAAGCGATGAGGGGAATGTTAAAAGCACATATCCATCATTATTAACGTTAGATGGTGCGAAGGAACGACTCCATTATCATACGAATCTTGCAAAAGATATGCTTCAAAATCTGAATCTTGATACTAAGCTTCTAGAAGAACTTGCTGAATTAATTGAAGTAAGAAATCATTAAAATAGGGTATAGAATGAGTATGTATGTAAAATATGTTATAATACAGTAATCTTATCATCCGACAATTATCGTACTCAGGATATCTAAAGTAAAATCTATGAAATGAAAGTGAGTGATCCATTTTGGATCTATTATCAATTAAGGACCCTTCCTTTCTAAAAGAAATGAATATTGATCAATTAAAAGAATTAAGTAGTGATATTCGTCATTTCTTAATTGAAAATCTATCTAAAACAGGCGGACATATTGGACCAAATTTGGGTGTGGTAGAATTAACGATTGCCCTTCATAAATGTTTTGATAGTCCGAAGGATAAATTTATTTGGGATGTTGGTCATCAATCTTATGTGCACAAAATATTAACAGGTCGTGCAGATCAATTTTCTACGTTAAGACAGTATCAGGGATTATCTGGATTCCCGAAAATGTGTGAAAGTGAACATGATGTGTGGGAAACCGGACACTCATCCACGTCCTTATCTGCTGCAATGGGAATGGCTATTGCCCGGGATTTAAAAGGTGAAAAGTCATTTATTGTACCAATCATTGGGGATGGAGCCCTTACAGGCGGAATGGCCTTAGAAGCATTAAATCATATCGGACACGAAAAAAAGGATTTACTTGTTGTCTTAAATGATAACGAAATGTCCATTGCTCCTAATGTGGGTGCTTTGCATAATATTTTGGGACGACTACGTACGGCAAATAAATATCAATGGGCAAAAGACGAACTAGAGAATTTGCTGAAAAAAATTCCTGCGGTTGGCGGAAAACTTGCTGCTACTGCCGAAAGACTTAAAGATAGTATGAAGTATTTTCTTGTTTCAGGAATGTTTTTTGAGGAATTAGGGTTCACCTATTTAGGTCCTGTAGATGGACATAATTACGAAGCTCTATTTGAGCAATTACAATATGCAAAGAAAACGAAGGGGCCAATTCTATTACATGTAATCACGAAAAAAGGAAAAGGATATAAGCCTGCTGAAAATGATACGATTGGTACATGGCATGGTACCGGCCAATATAAAATTGAAACCGGTGACTTAATTAAACCGGTCAATGCACCACCGGCATGGAGTAAACTTGTTAGTGATACGGTTTTAAAACTCGCTAAAAAGGATGAGCGTATTGTTGCAATAACACCTGCTATGCCTGTAGGATCAAAGCTTGAAAAATTTGCTGAAGAATTTCCTAATCGTATGTACGATGTAGGGATTGCTGAACAACATGCTGCTACGGTAGCAGCTGGATTAGCCACACAGGACATGAAACCATTTTTAGCTATTTACTCTACATTTTTACAAAGGGCTTATGATCAAGTAGTTCACGATATCTGCCGTCAAAATCTTAATGTTTTCATAGGAATTGATCGTGCAGGATTAGTCGGAGCAGATGGAGAAACACATCAGGGTGTATTTGATATTGCATTTCTTCGTCATATACCAAATATGGTTCTTATGATGCCTAAAGATGAAAACGAAGGACAACATATGGTTAATACTGCGATTAAATACAATGATGGTCCGATTGCAATGAGATTTCCACGTGGAAATGGATATGGCGTACCAATGGATGAGGCATTAAGAACGATTCCGATTGGTACATGGGAAACTCTTCGAGAAGGAAAGGATGCAGCCATTTTGACGTTTGGTACGACAATCCCTATGGCACTTGAAGCTGCTAATCTCCTTCAAAAACAAGGTTTATCCATCAAAGTAATCAATGCACGTTTTATTAAACCATTAGATGAAAAGATGTTAAAAGAATTATTAGAAACAAATATGCCTATTTTAACAATCGAAGAAGCAGTTTTACAAGGTGGATTCGGCAGTGCAGTACTTGAATTTGCACATAGTCAAAAATTCACAAATGTTATTGATTGCATGGGCATTCCTGATAAATTTATTGAACACGGAAGTGTCAATGAATTACTTAGAGAAATTGGCTTAACAAAGGAAGAGGTTGTAAAAGAATTCAAGCCTTTTCACCTAAAATACAAAAAAGGGCATGACATATGAAAAGCAAAAAACAACGAATTGATACTCTTTTAGTTGAAAGAGGATTAATTGAAACGAGAGAAAAAGCAAAACGTGCAATAATGGCGGGATTAGTTTATTCAAATGAAGAGCGTCTCGATAAACCCGGTGAGAAAGTAAATGAAGATATCCCATTAACGATAAAAGGAAAAATGATTCCTTATGTAAGTAGGGGTGGACTCAAGCTTGAAAAAGCATTACGTATTTTTGATATATCTGTTAAAGACAAAATCTTATTAGATATAGGAGCATCGACGGGTGGATTTACGGATTGTGCACTACAAAATGGTGCTAAAATGTCATATGCATTAGATGTTGGATATAATCAATTAGCTTGGAAACTTAGGCAGGATGAACGTGTAGTCGTCATGGAGAGAACGAATTTTCGTTATGTTACCCCTCAAGATTTAGCTCGTGAAATGCCTAATTTCGCTACAATTGATGTTTCGTTTATATCTTTATCGCTCATTTTACCGGTTTTAAAAACATTATTGGTTCCATCGAGTGATGTTATTGCGCTAATTAAACCACAATTTGAAGCAGGAAAAGAACAGGTAGGAAAAAAGGGGATCGTAAGGGATAAAAAGGTTCACGAAGCCGTTATTGGAAAAATTGTCCAGTTATCCCTTAATGAAGGTTATGATGTAGTAAATTTATCCTTCTCTCCAATAACGGGAGGAGAAGGAAACATTGAATTTTTAATCCATTTAAAATGGACTGGTTTAAGTATGGAAATGAATGGATCAAATGCACTTGATTTCACAATTAGGGAAGTAGTAAACGAAGCACATAACGAGTTAACAGGAAGATCAGATCAATAGGATCTGTTCTTTTTTCTTGTGTATTTGCCACCATTCGTGTTTATTATGTACATTTTGACAAAAATAGGCTAACATTGTAGTAAAAAGTATGTGGGATATGTCAGTGTTATTTTTAACGAAACTGTCAGTGTAACTTTGTAAAGGTGGATGAGGATGAATAAAGGACAAAGGCTCATTAGAATTAGGGAAATTATCGCAAATTTTGACATTGAAACACAAGATGAACTTGTTGATCATTTGAAAAATGCCGGTTTCAATGTTACACAGGCAACGATTTCCCGTGATATAAAGGAATTACATTTAGTAAAGGTACCTTTAATGGATGGCAGATATAAATATAGTTTGCCGGCAGATCAGCGTTTTAACCCGATGCAAAAATTAAAAAGAACCTTAACCGATGCTTTTATTAGCATAGATTTTGCTGGCCATTTAATTGTTTTAAAAACATTACCGGGTAATGCCCATGCATTAGGTGCATTAATTGATATCCTTGAATGGGAAGAAATTATTGGTACTCTATGTGGGGATGATACGTGCTTAATCATATGTAAAGATCAAGAAAAATCGGAAATGGTCTCTCAACGTTTTTTGGATATGTTATAAAATAAAAGAAATAAGCGGATAGTAGAAAAAATGGGGTGAAGTTTTCATTGTTACAAGAATTATCGATCAAAAATTTTGCCATCATTGATGAACTATATTTGTCTATAGAAAAAGGATTAACGGTGTTAACAGGAGAAACCGGTGCGGGAAAATCTATTATCATTGATGCAGTTAATTTATTAGTTGGTGGAAGAGGATCATCAGAATTCGTTCGCCACGGTGAAAAAAAGGCAGAAATCGAAGGCCTTTTTATATTAAATGACGAATCACATCCATGTTATAATCGAGCAAATGAATTTGGAATTGACATTGAAGAAGGAATGATTATCCTTCATCGTGATATTTCAATTACCGGAAAAAGCGTTTGCAGAATTAATGGGAAATTAGTAACCATTTCGATTTTACGTGAAATTGGTAGCACTCTAATTGATATACACGGTCAGCATGAACACCAAGAATTAATGAATGAAACTCATCATTTAAGGCTTCTTGATCAATATGGAGGCAGGGAAATTAAGACTGCACTTGATAATTATCGTGTAATATACAAACAATATGAGCAAATTGCTTCTAAGCTTAAAGGATTGAGTGAAAATGAACAGCAAATGGCTCACCGATTAGATCTTATTCAATTTCAACTGCAAGAAATCCAAAAAGCAAATCTTCAAATAGACGAAGACATCATCCTCATGGAAGAAAAGAAAAAATTAATGAATTTTGAACGGCTTTTCGATTCATTAAAAACAAGTTACGGCGCATTACAAGGCGAACAAAAGGGGCTTGATTGGATAGGTCTCGTTATGAGTCAGTTAGAAACGACTGCCGAAATTGAGCCGGATTATGAGCCATTATTAGAATCCGTTTCAAATTGTTTTTATATACTTGAAGATGCGGCAAGTACAATCCGCAATGATTTAGATAGTTTAGAGTTTAACCCTGAACGTTTAAATGAAATTGAAAGCCGCCTTAACGAAATGAACCAATTAAAAAGAAAATATGGCGGCACACTGCAAGATATATTGGAATACAGTTCAAAGATCGAGGAAGAAATTGAAACGATTATTAACCGTGAAAGCCATATTGATAAATTACAAATAACGTTAGCTCAACTTCAAAAAGATTTATATTTAGAAGCCAAACAATTAAGTGATTTAAGAAAAAAATGGTCTAAAAAATTAATGAATGCAATTCATAGTGAATTAAAGCAATTATATATGGATAAAACAGTATTTGAAGTGAAATTCATTCATTCTGTTGAGGAATATAAAAATGAAATGGACCCTCCATTTCGAAAAGATGGGTTGGATTTCGTTGAATTTTATATATCAACCAACCCTGGTGAACCTTTAAAACCATTAAATAAAGTTGCTTCCGGTGGTGAATTATCGAGAATGATGCTTGCGCTGAAAACGATTTTTTCAAAACATCAGGGCATTACTTCAATCATTTTCGATGAGGTAGATACAGGTGTAAGCGGCCGAGTTGCTCAAGCAATTGGTGAAAAGATATATCAAGTTTCTGAGCATTCGCAAGTCCTATGTATTTCCCATCTACCACAAGTTGCAGCTATGGCAGATACACATTTGTTTATCATGAAAGAAACCATTGATGGACGAACACGGACAAAGGTGAAAACTTTGAAATTGGAAGAAAAAATTAATGAAGTTAGTCGCATGATTGCAGGTGTCGAAATAACCGATAAAGCTTTAGAACACGCTCAAGAATTGTTGCAACTTGCCTATGCAAAAAAATTTACTTGAAAAGCTATCCATCAATGGGTAGCTTTTTTCTTAATCCCTTGTTATATTTCCACCTTATCAAGGCTAAATTAAAATTGTAACCAAAAAAAATAAAAAAGGTTATTCTTTTAAAACAGTGGACTAGAAGCGAGGAGAGTGAAAAGATTTGAAATTGGATTATCTAAGAAAAATAATTGGTGGATTTCTCCTTGTTTCACTTTGTTTATTAGGATTTTCAAAACCGTTTCAAAATTATCTTCATATACCAACAAAAATAACATTATTTGAAGGTGACGTTTTTAATATTGCGAAAGCTGCAAATGTATCTGCTAAAGTAACATCTCATGGTGAAAGTGTTGATGTGTTTGCCCAAAAGAAATCCTTGGACATAAAAGGTAATTTAGCAGGACATGACGAAGTTTTTTTTGAATTAGCAGGACTGCCAATAAAAAAGGTAGATGTAAAAGTAATTAAGGATTTCAAAGTAATACCTGGTGGTCAATCAATTGGTGTTAAATTAAACACGCTTGGGGTATTAGTTGTAGGACATCATCTTGTTGAAACAAAATCAGGTAAGTTTTCTCCAGGGGAAAAGGCTGGAATTAAAGTTGGGGATATTATCACACAAATTAATGGGGAAAAAGTAGAAAATTTATCAGATGTAGCTCCATTAGTAGAAAAAGCGGGCAAAGATGGAAGTGCATTAAATATCATCATCCAAAGAGAACAGCAAGAAATAAAAACTTCCTTAAATCCACAAAAGGATCAATCAGAACAAACATATAAACTTGGCTTATATATAAGGGATTCGGCGGCTGGAATTGGAACAATGACCTTTATAGATCCAAAATCAAAAAAATACGGAGCACTCGGTCATGTAATCTCTGATATGGACACAAAAAAAGCCATTATGGTTGAAAAAGGACAAATATTAAATTCGACCGTTACCTCAATTGAAAAAGGCAGCGATGGAAAACCTGGAGAAAAGCTTGCACGATTTTCTTCGGACCATGAGGTAATTGGGAATATTACGCGAAATAGTTCCTTTGGTATCTTTGGAAAGTTAGAGAAGCAAATAAAAAATGACCGATATGACCAACCAATGCCTATCGCATTATCCTATCAGGTAAAAGAAGGTCCAGCTAAAATTTTAACGGTCGTTGAAGGAAATAAAGTGGAAGAATATGATATTGAGGTCATTAATGCAATTCCTCAAAAGTTTCCTGCTACAAAAGGGATGATAATAAAAATTACGGATCCGAAATTATTGAAAAAAACAGGTGGAATTGTCCAAGGAATGAGTGGGAGCCCGATTATTCAAAATGGAAAAATCATAGGTGCGGTTACTCATGTCTTCGTAAATGATCCGACATCAGGATATGGTGTTCATATTGAATGGATGCTAAAAGAAGCAGGAATAAATATATATCAAAGTAGTAAAGAAAAAGCAAGCTGAATGAGAATATCTCTTCAGCTTGCTTTTTTGCATTTTTAGTATTAGTGAAATATGTTATGATGAAAATAAAGATAATTCGACAAATAGATTTTGAAAAATCGAAAGAGGTCGAAAAGAGGAGAATTAAAGAGGAAATTAGAGAAAATATTGTTTTTTTAAGAAATTTTCAATTATAAGGAGGAATTTAAAAGGCATTGTCGAAAATGTCATAAGAGAATAAGATATGTAAAAAATCGTGGTTAGTAATTGAGGAGGAAACAGGGAGTGAACAACAAAATTAAAGTTTGTATTGTGGACGACAATCGAGAGTTAGTAGGTTTATTAGAGGAGTTTATTTCTTCCCAAGATGATATGGAAATTAGCGGTGTTGCGTATAATGGGCAAGAGTGTTTAGAAATGTTACAAGATGCTTCACCAAATGTTTTAATATTGGATATTATTATGCCCCATCTAGATGGTTTAGGAGTCCTTGAAAAGTTAAGACTAAAAGGCGAAATGCCAAATGTAATAATGCTGACTGCCTTTGGACAAGAGGACGTTACGAAAAAGGCGGTTGAACTTGGAGCTTCTTATTTTATTTTAAAACCATTTGATATGGATAATCTTGCTAACCAAATCCGGCAAGTTAGCGGTAAGGCAAGTCCGATATTGAAAAAGGAAAACCATTCATTTATTAGATCGAATCATGAAGAGAAACCAAAAAACTTAGATGCAAGTATTACAAGTATTATCCATGAAATTGGTGTGCCGGCACATATTAAAGGATATTTATATTTAAGAGAAGCTATCTCTATGGTTTATAATGATATTGAGCTACTGGGATCAATTACTAAAGTATTATATCCGGATATCGCAAAAAAATATAATACGACGGCAAGTCGTGTTGAGCGAGCAATCCGTCATGCGATTGAAGTTGCTTGGAGTCGCGGAAATATCGATTCTATCTCCTCGTTATTTGGTTATACAGTGAGCATGTCTAAAGCAAAGCCTACAAATAGTGAATTCATTGCGATGGTTGCTGATAAACTGCGTTTGGAACATAAAGCGTCCTAATCATTTAAATTTTTTATCTTAATGGACTTATATTTCGAAGGGTTCTAATGTTTTTTCACTTCATTAAGAACCCTTTTTTGTTGATTATCATTTTCTTCTTATATCTATTAAATCGTGATTTTTATATTTAATTTTTACTTTTTCCCCAATCGAATATTGTACATATGTGTCACAATCCATTTCTAGGATTTTTCCGTTATCAAATTCCATCAAGCAAGCTGCTTCCCCGCTTGGAGTTGAAATAACCGGTATACTTTTCTTAGTTTTAACACCTTTTGCTTTTCCTTTTGATTGTGGAGTGTAATATTTTTCAACAATTACTACTTTTTTGTAGCTGTTTGAAGGGCGGGATAGTAAAAAGAAAAGTACGATCAATAATAGACATAGTACAACGACTTTTAACAGAACCTTCTTCATCATGCACTCCTTATGACAAGTATTTAATTTATACTATGTATATTGATTGGAATGCGGAATATGCATGATCAATTAACAAGTTAAAGGTAAATTAAGCAATCAAACCCCATTTTTTCTTCATATAGTGTATGAGACTAGAAATAAAAAATTAGTAAGGACGTGACAACATGACCCTTATATTTGCACACCGTGGATCAGCAGGAACACATCCCGAAAATACGATGGAATCGTTTATTGCTGCTGAAAGGTCAGGTGCAGACGGAATTGAACTGGATGTTCATTTATCTAAAGATGGAGAGATTGTCGTTATTCACGATGAAACGGTGGATCGTACTACTAACGGAAAAGGGTTTGTTCATCAATTGTCCATCGCGGAACTTAAAGAATTGAATGCAAGCTATAAATTTAAAACCTTTCAGTCATTTATAAGAAGCCCCAAAATACCTACTTTAAAAGAAGTGTTTGAATGGATGAGAGGAAACGATCTTCAATGTAATATAGAAATGAAAAATGGAAAAATCATGTATCCATTATTAGAAGAAAAAATGATCCAATTAATAAGGGATTATCAGTATGAGGAACGAATCATTATTTCTTCCTTTAATCACTATTCTCTTGTGCATTGTTATCAATTGGCTCCGGAATTAGAAACTGCACCACTTTATTCTGATGGCCTATATATGCCATGGGTATACGCACATGCTATTCATGCGAAAGGATTGCATCCAAACTTAAAAGCGGCGCCAGATATGATCATACAAGGAGCGATGGCTGATGGGATTGCCGTTCGTCCTTATACGGTGAATAAAGAAAGTGATATGGAAAGATTAATGAACATACAATGTTCGGCTATAATTACTGACTATCCAGCAAAGGCAGTTAAACTAAGGAGGAAATTTTTCAAATAAAAAAATCCGCGTTAATGAGCAGATTTTTTTCTGTCTAGCTCCTGTGCATAGCCCTCGAGATCAAAAAAACTTCGACAATAAAAGTCAAAGAGCAGACTTTTTTTGCCGAAGTTTTTTTGCTTGTCGGGGGTGAACAGTGCACATCCGCTTTTCTTATTTTGCACTTTTCCTAAATCGTTTTTGGACTTTGTTTCGTTTTCGATCACGATAAAATACGAATCCTGCAATAAATCCTAATCCTCCGATAAATAAAATGAGGCCAACAAGAAATTGGAGCCAAAAATATGGAAATGGGGGCTGAAGGATTCCAAACAACATATCCCGCATTAACTTAATACCAAGCGCGGCAAAACATCCCGGTATTACCATAATCAATAGAGCAATAAAACGTATCATAAAAGGTTCTCCTTCAGGAATTGAACTTAGTTAATTGTTTTATCCAACAAAAAAATCATATAACAACGAAATTATTTGTCAAGCAAATGAACCGCTATTAGACTTGAATATAAAGTAAACTATTCATAAAATAAGAGTATGAAATATATTGCATTGTTAGGGGGCGTGAGGAACGTGCAAAATGTATTATTAGTCGGTGGTGGTAAGGGTGGTGCCGCCATTTTAAAAATGCTCGTGGGCAGCAGTATGTTTAAAGTGATAGCGGTTACTGATCCAAATAACAATGCAGAAGGAATTCAATTGGCCAAAACAAAAGGAATTCAAACGGGGAAGGACTGGAAAGTTTTCTTAGATGATTCCATTCATATCATCATCGAAGTTACTGGAGACGAAACTGTCTTTCAAGAAATTCTACAAGTTCGTAATAAACATACCGTTCTAATTCCCGGGAGTGTAGCTTATTTAATCGCCACACTGATGGAGGAAAAAGAAAAACTGATATCAACTTTACAAGATGAAACTTATAAGCATAATCTAATATTTAATTCAACAGATGAAGCAATGGTAGTAATAGACACGGAAGAAAAGATTATATTTTTTAACAAAAGCGCCGAAAGAATGACGGAAGTTCCAATCACAAAAGCGATAGGAAAACATATTATTGATGTCATTCCAAAAAGTCAGTTACCTAGAGTAATTTCAACTAGAAGAATTGAAATAAATCAAGAAACAATCCTTGATAATGGATTAAAAATTATAACGACTCGAATTCCAATTATTAATGAAAAAAATATTGTTATTGGTGCCATCGCGGTTTTTAAGGATATCACGGAAGTAGTTAATTTAGCCGAAGAAATAACAAATTTAAAAGAAATTCAAACGATGTTAGAAGCAATTATTCATTCAAGCGATGATGCAATATCTGTAGTCGACGAAAATGGACGAGGGATATTAATTAATCCAGCCTACACCCGAATCACTGGATTGACGAAGGACCAAGTAATCGGAAAACCGGCAACGACTGATATTTCCGAAGGAGAAAGCATGCATTTAAAGGTCATACAAACGAGAAGAGCGATTCGTGGAACAAAAATGAGGGTTGGACCCATGAAAAAAGAGGTAATTGTAAATGTCGCCCCGATTATTGTTGATGGAATTTTAAAGGGAAGTGTCGGAGTTATTCACGATGTGACAGAAATTCAATCGCTGACAAAGGAATTGGATCGAGCAAGACAAATTATTAGAAACTTAGAAGCTAAATATACATTTGAGGATATTATCTCCAATTCCGAAGAAATGAATATTGCAGTTGAGCAAGCAAAATTAGGGGCAAAAACCCCTGTAACGATTTTGCTTAGAGGAGAGTCAGGAACTGGTAAAGAACTTTTTGCCCATGCGATACATAATGGAAGTGATCGAAAGTATAATAAATTCATTCGCGTGAATTGTGCAGCGATCGCGGAATCACTTTTGGAAAGTGAGTTATTTGGTTACGAAGAAGGAGCATTTTCTGGAGCAAAAAGAGGCGGCAAAAGGGGATTGTTTGAAGAAGCGAATAATGGAAGTATCTTTTTAGATGAAATTGGTGAATTAAGTGCTAATACGCAAGCAAAATTACTAAGAGTATTGCAGGAAAATGAGATAGTCCGCGTTGGAGGGACTAAGCCAATCCCCATCAATGTTAGAATTATTGCTGCAACTCATGTTAATTTAGAAAAGGCGATTGCAGATAAATCATTTCGTGAAGATCTTTATTACCGATTAAATAGAATGCCAATTCAAATTCCTCCTTTACGAAATAGGAAAGCAGAAATACCTCTTTTATGCCAAAAGTTAATTCAAAAGCTTAATCAGGACTATGGAAGAAATGTAGAAGGGATTACGAAAGAAGCTTTAGTAAAACTAATGGGTTACGATTGGCCGGGAAATGTGCGGGAGTTGGAGAATATCCTAAGTCGGGCAATTATTTTTATGAGCTATAATGAAGCGCAAATTGAACAGCAGCATATTCTCGTACTATCCAATAATAAAGATATTCAACAAGATTCTTCTTACTCCGCAACAATGACAGGTGAACACGATTTAACTACTCTTGTAGAGAACTATGAAAGAAATGTCATCCAACAAGTATTGGAAAAAAACAATGGAAATAAGACAGCGACAGCCAAGCAACTAGGTGTTTCAATTAGAAATTTATATTATAAGTTAGATAAATTTAAACTTGCAAATAATAACATGCAATAATTTGCGTGGTTTGAAAAAAATTGCACGCATTTCGATGGTTAAAATTTTATTAATACTGGTTTAAATGCTATAATTTAATTGGCATAAAAATTGCATCAATAAATAGAGTACGGATTTTTATATAAAGGGGTTGAGGCAACACATATGGATTTAGACACAGTACTTAAACGTGCAACCCAACAAAATAAAGTAAAAGTGGCGATTGCAGCTGCAGAAGATTACGAGGTATTGGAAGCGGTTTCATTCGCGGTTGAAAAAAATTTAGCAAGTTTTTATCTTTTTGGTGACGAGCAGAAAATTGTCCAGCTATTGCAAGACCATTTTTCTGCGCTTTTAAAAAGTAAGGATATAGAAATTATACACATTCCAACCGTACAAGAAGCAGCAAATCGAGCAGTTCAAGCTGTAAGCAATGGTGTTGCACAAGTATTGATGAAAGGGAATCTAGCTACATCGATTCTTTTAAAAGCAGTACTAAACAAAGAATTTGGACTGAGAACTGAGAATGTTCTCTCACATGTTGCTGTTTTTGAAATTCCCGATTTTAATCGACTAATTCTTATCACGGATGCGGGAATGAATATTGAACCTGATTTGCAGCAAAAAGTGCAAATTATTGATAATGCTGTGCAAATTGCAAGGTCGATTAATATAGACATGCCTAAGGTAGCAATTTTGTCAGCAGTGGAAGTCGTGAATCCGGCAATGAAATCCACAATAGACGGGGCAATATTGACACAAATGAATCAAAGAGGACAGATTGCCAATTGTATTGTTGACGGTCCACTGGCACTTGATAATGCAATTTCGATGGAAAGTGCAGAACATAAAGGAATAAAGAGCAATGTAGCAGGAGCTGCCGATATTCTTGTAGTCCCGAATATTGAAACTGGGAATACATTTTATAAATCATTAATTTATTTTGCGAAAGCAAAGGTCGGTTCAGTAATAGCAGGCGCCAAAGCACCTATCGTATTAACTTCAAGATCTGACCGTGCTGAGGATAAATTATATTCATTAGCCCTTGCTATTTGTTCTGCTAAATTATAAAGAGATGGAGAGATTGACATGAAAATTTTTGAATATATGGGAAAATACGATTATGAGCAATTATTATTTTGCCAAGATGAACAATCTGGCTTGAAAGCAATTATTGCAATTCATGATACTACTTTAGGGCCTGCTTTAGGTGGTACAAGAATGTGGACATATGCTTCTGAGGACGCAGCAATTGAGGATGCATTACGTTTAGCAAGAGGGATGACATACAAAAACGCTGCAGCTGGCCTAAACTTAGGAGGAGGAAAAACGGTTATTATCGGTGATCCTCGCAAAGATAAAAATGAAGAAATGTTTCGGGCATTTGGTCGTTTCATCCAAGGATTAAATGGGCGTTACATTACTGCGGAAGATGTAGGTACAACTGTTGCCGATATGGATTTAATTCATGAGGAAACAAATTTCGTTACTGGTATTTCACCAGCGTTCGGATCTTCCGGAAACCCATCACCAGTAACTGCATATGGATGTTATGTTGGTATGAAAGCTGCGGCAAATGAAGCATTTGGAACTGATTCATTAGAAGGATTAACGGTTTCTGTTCAAGGAGTAGGAAACGTTGCTTTTGAACTTTGCCGTTATTTACATGAAGAAGGCGCGAAATTAATCGTAACAGATATCAACAAAGAAGCGGTGCAAAGAGCTGTGGAACAATTTGGAGCAGAAGCTGTGGATCCTAATGATATTTATGGTGTAAACAGTGATATTTTCGCACCATGTGCACTAGGAGCAATTATTAATGATGAAACTATTCCTCAATTAAAAGCAAAGGTAATTGCAGGTTCAGCTAATAATCAATTAAAAGAAACACGTCATGGTGACCAAATACATGAAATGGGAATTGTTTATGCACCTGATTACGTTATAAATGCTGGTGGAGTAATCAATGTAGCAGATGAATTATACGGATATAATCCTGAGCGAGCTATGAAAAAAGTGGAAGGAATTTATAATAATGTTGCGAAAGTAATCGAAATTTCAAAACGCGATGGAATTCCTACGTACGTAGCAGCAGATAGAATGGCAGAAGAGCGAATTGCTAAAGTGTCTAAGTCTAGAAGCCAATTTTTACTAAATAATCGCCATATTTTAAGTTATCGTGCTTAACCATTAGGATAGATATCAATGAATCAGCGCGGCTGATTCATTGATATATTATTCTCTTTTCCAGGCATAAGGTAAATGGAGGTAACAGCTTTGTTGGAAAACGAACATAGAATTCTTGTTATTAATCCTGGATCTACTTCAACTAAAATTGGGGTATTTATTAATGATAAACCAATCCTTGAGAAAACTATTCGACATGATTTACAGTTTATCCAGAAATTTAATCTAATTACCGATCAATATGATTTTCGCAAAAAGTCCATACTTGAAACATTAGACGAAGAAGGAATTAATTTATCTAAATTAAATGCTGTATGTGGCAGAGGTGGATTATTACGCCCCATTGAAGGTGGTACATACACTGTTAATGAGAAACTATGCTCAATGATTTACGAACGGGTTATGCGGGACAACATGCCTCTAATTTAGGTGGTATAATCGCATATGAAATAGCTGAGGGTTTAAATATTCCTGCATTTATCGTAGATCCTGTTGTTGTTGATGAATTAGAGCCAATTGCAAGAATATCCGGTTTTTCTTTAATCGAACGAAAGAGTATATTTCACGCATTAAACCAAAAAGCTGTGGCTAGAAGGGTTTCTAAAAAACTTGGAAAAGAGTACGAACAATTACAGTTAATAGTTGTTCATATGGGTGGCGGAATAACTGTAGGAGTACATAAGAATGGAAGAGTCGTTGATGTAAATAATGGTTTACATGGTGAAGGACCATTCAGTCCAGAAAGAGCAGGTACTGTTCCAGTAGGTGATCTCATCGATCTTTGTTTTTCTGGTATGTATTATCGGGAAGAAATTACGAAGAAATTAGTAGGTCAAGGTGGTCTTGTCGGTTACTTAGGAACAAATGATGCAATTGAAGTAGAAAAGATGATCGCAAACGGCAATGACCAAGCGAAACTTATCTATGATGCAATGGCCTATCAAGTTGCTAAAGAGATTGGGGCAGCTAGTGCAATCTTAAAAGGAAAGATCGATGCAATCATTCTGACAGGTGGTCTCGCTTACGGAAAAGATTTTGTTGCAAAAATATGTGAATATGTAAATTGGATTGCCGATTGCATTATCGAACCTGGAGAAGATGAACTGCGCGCATTAGCAGAAGGAACATTAAGGGTTCTTACAGGGGTGGAAAGTGTGAAGGTATACCCAAACGAAATGGAAAAAATGAATATAAAATAAAGTGTTTTATAAGAATGGAGGAATAAGATTGGCACAAGAATATGATTTAGTCGTTCTGGGTGGAGGCACAGGTGGTTATGTAGCTGCAATTCGTGCATCTCAATTAGGCCTTAAAACAGCAATCGTTGAAAAAGGACTTTTGGGCGGAACATGTTTACATAAAGGATGTATACCTAGTAAAGCCTTACTACGCAGCGCGGAAGTATATGCGACAGCGAAAAAAAGTGAGGAATATGGCATTTCAATTGGTGACATCCAACTTAATTTCTCACGTGTGCAAGAACGAAAAGAAAAGATAGTGGAACAATTACATCGTGGTGTTCAACATTTAATGAAACAGGGCAAAATCGATGTTTATGAAGGAATCGGTAGAATATTAGGCCCATCCATCTTTTCTCCCATGCCTGGAACGATATCTGTTGAAATGAATAATGGAGAAGAAAATGAGATGCTCATTCCCAAAAACGTGATTATTGCAACTGGGTCCCGTCCAAGATCACTTCCGGGATTAGAAATTGATGGTTCTCTTGTTCTTTCATCAGATGAAGCCCTGCAACTAAAGGAATTACCTAAGTCAATGATTATCGTTGGCGGGGGTGTGATTGGGATTGAATGGGCTTCCATGTTAAATGATTTCGGTGTCGATATAACTGTTATTGAATATGCTGATCGTATTGTACCAACAGAAGATCATGAAATATCAAAAGAAGCAGCGAGAATTCTTAAAAAGAAAGGCATTAAAATTGTAACTTCTGCTAAAGTATTACCAGAAACTTTAGTTAAGGAAGATGACAAAGTGTCAATATCAGCTGAAATAAAAGGAGAAAACCAAACGTTTACTGGAGAAAAGATTTTAGTTTCCGTTGGAAGAATCGCTAACACCGAAAATATTGGTTTGCAAAATACGGAAATCAAAGTGGAAAAAGGCTTTATCCAAGTAAACGAATTTTTCCAAACAAAGGAATCCCATATTTATGCAATCGGCGATGTTATTGGTGGTCTACAGCTTGCACATGTAGCTTCACATGAAGGAATTGTGGCAGTTGAGCATATAGCAGCTAAGAAGCCAACTCCTATCGATTATTCGTTAGTTTCCAAATGTATTTATAGTAGTCCAGAAATGGCAAGTGTAGGATTAACTGAAAACGAGGCAAAAGAAAAAGGATATAATGTTAAGATTGGGAAATTCTCATTTAAAGCGATTGGAAAAGCATTGGTATACGGTGAATCAGATGGTTTTGTGAAAATTATTGCTGACAAAGATACAGATGATATACTTGGTGTTCATATGATTGGCCCACATGTGACAGATATGATATCTGAGGCAGGTTTGGCAAGAGTATTAGATGCAACGCCATGGGAAATCGGACATACGATACACCCACATCCATCTCTTAGTGAAGCGATTGGTGAAGCTGCATTAGCTGTTGACGGAAATGCAATCCATTCTTAGGATGAAAAAAATGAGAAATTTAGGAGGTAAAAGAAGATGGCTGAAAACCGACATAAAGAATTAGGTTTAAGTGATGAAACCGTATTAGAAATGTATGAAACTATGTTGATGGCACGCCGTATCGATGAAAGGATGTGGCTTTTAAACCGTTCAGGGAAAATTCCATTTGTTATTTCTTGTCAAGGTCAAGAAGCTGCGCAAGTGGGTGCTGCCTTTGCTTTAGATCGTGATAAGGATTATGTTTTGCCATATTATCGTGATCTTGGCGTCGTTTTAACCTTTGGTATGACTCCAAAGGAATTAATGTTATCTGGGTTTGCTAAAGCTGAGGATCCGAACTCTGGTGGTCGTCAAATGCCAGGACATTTTGGCCAAAAGAAAAATCGAATCGTAACTGGATCATCTCCGGTTACAACCCAAGTGCCACATGCGGTTGGTATTGCGTTAGCGGGGAAAATGGAAAATAAAGATTTAGTTACATTTGTGACTTTCGGTGAAGGCTCATCAAACCAAGGCGACTTCCATGAAGGAGCAAATTTTGCAGGTGTACATAAGCTGCCGGTAATTTTTTTGTGTGAAAACAATAAATATGCCATTTCGGTACCAATCGAAAGACAGTTAGCATGTGAGAAAGTATCCGATCGTGCAATTGGATATGGAATGCCAGGGGTTACTGTTGATGGTAATAATCCATTAGAAGTGTATAAAGCGGTTAAGGAAGCTGCAGAAAGAGGGCGACGTGGTGAAGGCCCAACACTTATCGAAGCAGTGTCCTACCGTTTAACTGCACATTCTTCAGATGATGACGATCGTACTTATCGCTCCCCTGATGAAGTGGCAGAAGCAAAAACAAAAGATTCTATTATTACATTTGGTGCCTATTTAAAAGAAACTGGTATTATGAATGATGAACTTGAAAAGGAAATCAATGATCGTGTAATGAAAATGGTCAACGAAGCTACTGACTATGCCGAAAACGCTCCTTATGCGGAAGCAGAGGAAGCCTTAAAATATGTATACGGGAACGGGCAATAAATAACGTAAGAACAGGAGGGAAATAAAATGCCAGTTATGTCATATATTGATGCGGTAACGACTGCAATACGTGAAGAAATGGAAAGGGACCCAAAGGTTTTCGTACTAGGTGAAGACGTTGGGAAAAAGGGTGGAGTGTTTAAAGCCACACACGGTTTATATGATCAATTCGGTGAAGATCGTGTACTTGATACGCCATTAGCTGAATCAGCGATAGCGGGAGTTGGAATTGGAGCAGCAATGTACGGAATGAGACCGATAGCAGAAATGCAATTTGCTGATTTTATTATGCCGGCAGTCAACCAAATAATTTCTGAAGCAGCAAAAATTAGGTATCGTTCGAACAATGATTGGAATTGCCCAATCGTTATTCGTGCCCCATATGGTGGCGGTGTCCATGGAGCATTGTATCACTCTCAGTCGGTCGAAGCGGTATTTGCTAATCAACCCGGCTTAAAAATTGTGATGCCTTCCACTCCTTATGATGTAAAAGGATTATTAAAAGCTGCAATTCGAGATGAAGATCCCGTTCTATTCTTTGAACATAAACGTGCCTATCGCTTAATTAAAGGAGAAGTTCCAGAGGATGACTATGTCCTGCCGATTGGGAAAGCGGATGTAAAACGTCAGGGTGAGGACATCACAGTTATTACATATGGTTTATCCGTTCATTTCGCACTGCAAGCAGCTGAACGTCTATCACAAGATGGAATAGAAGCCCATATTTTGGATCTTCGTACAGTCTATCCTCTCGATAAAGAAGCGATCATCGAGGCTGCATCTAAAACAGGAAAAGTGCTACTTGTAACAGAAGACAATAAAGAAGGCAGCATTATGAGTGAGGTATCTGCTATTATTGCTGAAAATTGTTTATTTGACCTTGACGCACCAATTATGAGATTGGCAGGTCCAGATGTGCCAGCAATGCCATATGCGCCAACGATGGAAAAATATTTTATGATCAATCCTGATAAAGTTGAAAAAGCGATGAGAGAATTGGCTGAATATTAATCCAATATCACAAAAGGAGGTTACTTAAATTGCCAATAGAAAAGATAACGATGCCTCAATTAGGTGAAAGTGTAACAGAAGGTACCATTAGCAAATGGTTAGTCTCCCCAGGGGACCACGTTAACAAATATGATCCAATCGCAGAAGTGATGACAGATAAAGTGAATGCAGAAGTACCTTCTTCGTTTACTGGGGTAATAAAAGAATTAATCGCCGGTGAAGGAGATACATTGGAAGTCGGTGAAGTTATTTGCATGATGGATGTAGAAGGCAGTGATGAAGCGCCAGCCGAAGACACAGACAAACCTACTGAGGATAGTGTTGATCATTCCTTACAAGATAAAAACGAAACTACTGTGATGAAAAACGACAAAGGAAAAGTTCGCTATTCTCCAGCCGTTCTTAAACTATCGCAGGAGCATGATATTGACCTTTCTTTAGTAAATGGCACTGGGAAAGAAGGAAGAATTACACGTAAGGATTTACTTAAAATTATTGAATCAGGTAATATCCCAACTGCAAAAACAATATCTGAGAAAGTGGTATCTGAAGTAAAGCAAAAGCAACCAGCTTCAACGCAAGCTGCTCCAGCAAAACCAGCTGCACAAGCAGTAAACATTCCTACATTGCCAGGTGATATTGAAATTCCAGTCAGTGGTGTAAGAAAAGCGATTGCAAGTAATATGCTAAGAAGCAAACATGAAGCACCACATGCTTGGACGATGATGGAAGTGGATGTAACGAATCTTGTTGAATATCGTGATTCGATTAAAGGTGATTTTAAAAAGCGAGAGGGCTTTAATATTACCTATTTTGCTTTCTTTGTAAAAGCAGTTGCACAAGCATTGAAAGAATTCCCACAAATTAATTCTATGTGGGCAGGCGACAAAATTATTCAAAAGAAGGATATCAATATATCAATCGCCGTTGCAACTGATGATGCCTTATTCGTACCTGTAATAAAAAATGCGGATGATAAGTCTGTTAAAGGAATTGCTCGTGACATTTTTGAACTTGCCAATAAAGTTCGTACAGGGTCATTGAAGGCAGATGAAATGCAAGGTGGCACTTTTACAGTAAATAATACGGGCTCGTTTGGTTCTGTTCAATCGATGGGTATTATTAACTATCCACAAGCTGCGATCCTTCAAGTAGAATCGATTGTCAAGCGTCCAGTAGTTATGAACAACGGAATGATTGCTGTTCGTGATATGGTGAATATATGTATGTCACTCGATCACCGTATACTCGATGGATTAATTTGTGGTCGATTCCTACAACGAGTTAAGCAAATACTTGAAAATATATCAAAAGAAACATCAGTCTATTAATCCAAGTGTCCCATAGGCATTGAATGCTTTTGGGACATTTTTTTATTTAAAGAAAGAGTGTTTTTTTGATGATTTCAAAATATCTCCCATCCAACCTTTCATTTTTAAATAAAAATAAAGGATAAGTGTAGTAACAGCAATCACTATAATCGAGTAAATATAGCCAAATTTTAAATCTAATTCCGGCATAAATTTAAAATTCATCCCCCAAAGAGCACCCCATGCAGCAATTGGGGTAAATAAAGTTGTTAATACGGTTAAGGTTTTCATTATTTCGTTTCCACGATGGGACGAAACCACTACTTCAAAGTCAACTAAAGCATCGATTTCTTGCTGGTATTCTTTTAATAAATGCAATGTCCTTTCAATTCTTTTGTTCGTTCGTTTACAAGCAATAAATGAAGTTAGTTCCTCACCAAATACTTCATCCATCCCTATTTGTATTTCTTTAATTGGAATCATTAAATTTTTCCAAATAAGAATTTCATGCCGTGCATGATGGATCCTTTCCAATATTTCAATATTATTTTTTTCTTTTATGTCCCAAAGTAGTTGATTAAGTCTTAACTCGAAGTCATCAATTTTTGCTAAATAATTTTTGATCATTTCCCCTACTAGAATAAAAAAACCTTCTATCGCTGTAGAGGTATGTTCCATTTCCATTAACATATCTGAGACAATTGTTTCGGGTAACTTTGAAAATTGTAAATCAACCGTGATAAAATAATCCTTCGTAATAAAAAAATGAAACAAATCATTTTCATTTTGTACTTTACTATTTTGCAGATATATAATCGACCCACTTAAATGCAAATATTCGGGATTACAAGTGGAAACTTCAAGGTAATTAGATTCGTTATTGTCGATTCGATTAATCCAATGATTACAAAACTGAGTATTGTCCACGAACTTTTTTATTTCAGATATATTATCACTTTCCATGCGAAACCATTTCCAGTTTGATGTCGAATATATTTTCTTCATCCATATATTCACCTCACAATGCTATATCTACTTAAATTTCCCTAAATAATTGAAATCAAAACAATTCCTAATCGTTTTTTTATAGTAAAAGATGGGTAGTAAAATGAAAACGATAGATTATGATGTGAGGGGATACATTTGGGTATATTTTTTATCTTCATCTATTTAACAATAGTTATGGTAGTAATAGAAATTAACGTTGTACTTTTTACATTAACAGGGCTAGATAGTAATATTTCTAGATTTCAAGTTATTTCTATGTTGACCGGCACCGGATTTACGACGAGTGAATCCGAATTAATCATTGAGCATCCACTTCGCAGAAAGCTAGGAGCTTTTTTAATTTTATTTGGTGCATTTTCATTAGCGGTTATCATTTCTGTTGTAAGCAGTATCCTTTCCGACGATTTTCGAACGAAGGAAATCTCCTATGCAGCCGTAGTTTTAATCGTTTTCTTTTATATTTTAAAAGTTCCTGCTCTCCAAAAAATACTTTCGAAGCATTTAAAGAAAAATATTAAACATATGTATCAAATTAATGAACTCCCGATAAAAGACGTATTGTTAAAAAATGAGGAAGATGCTTTTTTAGAAGTGAAATTGAATAAATCATCCCCATATCTCGCTCAAACTTGTGCTGAAGTAATGAACGATAGCGATGATTATATGTTAATTGTCATTAAAAGAGGAGAAGTTTTAATACGAAAAGATTGTATGAAAGAAAAGCTGCGTGCAGGGGATCACCTCTATTTATTTGGAAATAAAAAGGCTATTCAGTCAACCTTTCAAGAAGATTTATGTGACGAGTAATAAAGAAAACATAAACGAGAAATCATGTAAATCTAGATAGATTGTCATTTTTATATTAAAATAATAATAGTTAATTCCTAATATAAATTATTTTATAAAAATTGAAATCGGTTACACGGTCGATAGGGGGAAAAGTCATGGGTGAAAATGTAAAGGAATTAAAAAATCAAACGTTTCAAGTCTATTCGGTTATGGACTGGGAGGACGCAGCAAATCAAACATTAAAAAATAGAAATATAGATTCGCTATCCAGAAGCACATACGAAAATATTATGCTTAAACCTTTGTATACAAAGGAAGATATCGAGCATTTATCAATCGAGCAATACCCTCATTCTGGGTTAAATACAAGGGGATTTGACAAGTTCGGAAACAGTGCAAATAAGTGGAAAATCGCTCAAAAGCTTACAAAAAGAAAATGGGCAGAATTGCATCCCCTTTTGACAGATGTATTAAAACGAGGTCAGGAAGTATTATCTATAGATATAGATAAGCTAGATGACTTTGATCAAGTGAACCTAATGGATATAGAAGAACTTGATTTATCCCAAACTCCCATCTTTCTTCAAACAAAAGCTCATTTTAAGGGGATATTATCAAAATTAAGGGAAATTCCAAATAAAGAACAAATAAAAGGGGGATTTGGATCGGATATTATTTCAAATGGAATGGAAAATGGGGATATTCTGAATTCATTAGATAATGAAATGAATACTTGGTTGCAGCATGTTAAACTAGCAGATCAAGAATTTAATGCCCTGAAAACGGTTTTTATTGACACTACGCCTTATCATAATAGGGGAGCGAATGCAGTTCAGGAAATCGCGATTGCACTATCCGAAGCTGTTTATTATATCGAGCGGTTAAGGGAAGAAAATTGGGAACCAGGAAAGGCAGCAAGAAAACTACTATTTCATTTTTCAATTGGCGGTAATTTCTTTATGGAAATTGCTAAGTTACGAGCCTTTCGAAAACTTTGGTCGACGATAGGGAATGCATATGAGATTACATTGGACGAGCAAGCCGTACCGATAAGTGCTGAAACCTCCATGATGACAAAGTCGAAATTAGATTCTTATGTAAATTTACTTCGTGCAGGGAATGAAGCATTTTCGGCAATATTGGGAGGAGTCAATTTATTACATGTGTCCGCTTTTGATGAAATTTATGAGGAAACAAATGAATTTTCAGCAAGAATCTCTAGGAATATTCAGTTGCTTCTCAGGGAAGAAGCACATTTAAATAAAGTAAATGATCCGGTCGGTGGGTCTTACTATATTGAAACATTAACGAATGAATTAGCGAAGAAATCTTGGGAGCTTTTCCAATTGATTGATCGAAAGGGAGGTATCGTTGAAGTACTTAAAACTGGGTGGATTCAACAAGAAATTAAGAATATCTATGATAAGAGAATAATAGATATTGCTACAAGAAAGCAATCGCTTATTGGAACGAATGTATATGCAAACCTAGCAGAAGAAGTGCCGGGTGAGAATAAACGTCAATCAGTTAATATAAGTTCGAATAAATTATTACCTTCAGTAAGATTGGCAGAAGCTTTCGAAAATCTTAGAGATTATGCAAAAGAATTGGAGGAAACAGGTCGAGCTCCGGTAGCAGGCTTAATTTGCTTAGATAAATTAAAACACCATAAAGCAAGAGCGGATTTCGTAACAGGATTTTTAGCCACAGGGGGAATAAAATCGGTATGGAGTCCTGAGTGTTCAAAATTAGAGGATATAATAAAGTTTGTTGAAGAAACGAATTTTTCTTATTATTGCCTTTGCGGAAATGATGAATCCTATGAAGGGGTAGATGAGAAAATTATTGAATGGTTTCAAAGAAATACTTCACACTTTGTACTACATATTGCTGGTAAGATTTCGGATGAAAAATGGCCAAACATGAAAGCAAGCGGAATATCTGATTCAATATATATAAACCAAAATGCAATTGAAAAGCTAACATCATTATTATCGTTGTGGGAGGTGAAATAAATGAAAAATAAACCGAATTTTCAAATGATCCAACCTTGTGAAGACAGCACAAATCTTGAACAAGTAAGTAAAAATGATGAGTGCCAATCAAATTTGTTTGAAACAAATGAGAAAATTATGGTTAAACCACTTTATACAAAAAAGGATATCGAGTTGCTTGAACATCTGGATGATAAGCCAGGACTAGAGCCTTATACAAGAGGTCCTTACCCAACGATGTATGTTAATCGCCCATGGACAGTTAGGCAATATGCCGGGTTTTCAACAGCTGAGGAAAGTAATGCGTTCTATCGGAGAAATTTAGCGATGGGACAAAAAGGGCTATCAGTTGCTTTTGATTTGGCTACACATCGAGGATATGATTCAGATCATCCACGTGTCGTCGGTGATGTTGGGAAAGCGGGAGTGGCGATTGATTCAATTTTAGACATGAAAATATTATTTGAAGGAATTCCTTTAGATCAAATGTCCGTTTCCATGACAATGAATGGAGCAGTATTACCAATTCTAGCATTCTATATCGTTACTGCAGAGGAGCAAGGAGTTCCACCGGAAAAATTATCGGGAACGATTCAAAATGATATTTTAAAAGAATACATGGTTCGTAATACGTATATTTACCCACCGGAAATGTCAATGAAAATTATTGCTGATATATTTGAATATACATCCAAAAAGATGCCAAAATTTAACAGTATTTCAATCTCAGGTTATCATATGCAAGAAGCAGGTGCTCCAGCTGATCTCGAACTTGCTTATACATTGGCAGATGGTCTGGAGTATGTGCGTACAGGACTTAAAGCGGGGATAAATATCGATGCTTTTGCTCCAAGACTATCATTTTTCTGGGCAATAGGGATGAATTATTTTATGGAAGTGGCAAAAATGCGTGCTGCACGAAAGGTGTGGGCACAGTTGATGAAGCCATTTAACCCGCAAAACCCAAAATCACTTGCATTGCGAACGCATTCACAAACTTCTGGATGGAGTTTAACCGAACAAGATCCATTTAATAATGTAACAAGAACACTTATTGAGGCACACGCAGCTGCGATGGGGCACACGCAGTCATTACATACAAATGCCCTCGATGAAGCGATAGCTCTACCTACTGATTTCTCGGCAAGGATTGCTCGAAATACTCAGCTATACTTACAGGAGGAGACTGGAATTACAAATGTAATTGATCCTTGGGGAGGGTCCTATTATGTTGAATCTCTTACTAATGAATTAATGAAGAAAGCATGGGAACATATTGAAGAGATTGAAAGTTTAGGAGGAATGACAAAAGCGATTGAAACAGGCTTACCAAAGATGAGAATTGAGGAAGCTTCCGCTCGAAGACAAGCACATATTGATTCGGGAACAGAAACGATAATAGGTGTGAATCGTTATCGTCTAGAGAAGGAAGAACCATTAGATATATTAAATATTGATAATACCGTTGTTAGAAAGAAGCAAATTGAACGTTTGCAAAAGCTTAAAGCTTCTCGTAATGAGGAAGAAGTTCAAAGTAGGCTTCAGGAGATTACAACTGCAGCAAGAACAGGGAAGGGCAATCTATTAGAACTTGCTGTTTGTGCTGCTCGTGCAAGGGCATCATTAGGTGAGATATCAGATGCAATCGAAGCAGTTTCCGGAAGACATAAAGCAGTTATTCGCTCTGTGAGTGGTGTATACAGCTCTCATTTTTCAAATGATGAAGAAATAAAAGAAATACAAGAGATGGCAGAACAATTTATGGAAAACGAGGGAAGAAGACCGCGGATATTAATTGCGAAGATGGGACAGGATGGTCATGATCGCGGGGCAAAAATTATTGCTACTGCATTTGCAGATTTAGGCTTTGATGTTGATATCGGTCCTTTATTCCAAACACCAGATGAAACGGCTAAACAAGCTGCAGAGAATGATGTCCATGTCATTGGAGTGAGCTCTTTAGCTGCTGGACATAAAACATTATTGCCACAGCTAATTTCTGAACTGGAGAAAATCGGCAGAGGTGATATTGTAGTCGTGATTGGAGGCGTAATACCAGCCCAAGATTATGAATTTTTAAAAGAAAACGGTGCAGCTGCTATCTTCGGTCCCGGGACTGTTATTCCAATAGCTGCAGGTAAGGTGATTGAAGAAATATATCATCGTTTAGGCTATGAGGAAGTGAATGATTAAATGATGGATTCGAGGCGTCCAGAATGGTCCGATTCAAAGAATGATACATCATCTTATATACCAGGTATACCTTCCACACATGATGGAGTTCAAAAGTCGTCAAAAAAGTCATTTCAAAAGCGTAAAATTGATGAGACTTCAGTAGAGGTTTTAGTAAACAAGGTTCTTAATGGGGATCGAATGATGCTCGCAAAAGCAATTACACTAATTGAAAGTAATGCACCGCATCATTTTACTCTAGCACAACAAATGCTGGGGAAATTGCTTCCCCATACAGGTAAATCAATTCGTATCGGAATTACAGGTGTACCTGGAGCAGGAAAGAGTACCTTTATTGAACAATTTGGTTTACTATTATCTGAGCAAGGGCATCGTGTGGCGGTACTTGCGATTGATCCAAGTTCTACTATTAGTGGTGGAAGTATTTTAGGGGATAAAACGAGGATGGAGAAGCTCGTCCGGAATGAAAATGCGTTTATTAGGCCATCGCCATCATCAGGAACGTTAGGTGGGGTTCATCGGAAAACGAGGGAAACCATTTTAGCATGTGAAGCCGCGGGCTATGATATTATTATTGTTGAAACAGTTGGAGTAGGTCAAAGTGAAGTCATTGTTAGAGGGATGGTTGACTTTTTTATGCTCCTTACAATTACAGGTGCTGGTGACCAGTTACAAGGGATGAAAAAAGGGATTATGGAGTTAGCTGACGTAATTGTGGTGAACAAAGCCGATGGCGATAATAAGCCATTAGCGGAAAAAACACGTCGGGAATATAATCAGATTTTACATTTTTTAATGCCCCCAACAAAAGGTTGGGAAACAAAGGCATATACATCTTCATCTATTAATGGAGATGGAATTGAAGAAATTTGGGCTGTCATAACGAAATTTAAAGAGATTACGGAACATAGTGGTGTTTTTATAGAAAGAAGAAAAGGACAAGCGAAGGAATGGATGTCCTCACAAATAACCGAGCGACTCCATTATGCGTTTTATCAGCACCCGGAAATAAAAAAATTACTCCCTTATTTCCAAAATGCGGTCATTAACGGAGATACTACCGTTTCACTTGCTGTTGACACCTTATTTGACAATTATTTGAAGAAATAAATGTAAATCACCTATATTAAAAAAGGACAGCGATACTCGCTATCCAAAAACATCTAGGGAGTTTAGGGGTATGGATCTAGATGTATTATTAATATACCCGTTTTCGAAATACGTAAACTTATTTTTTATAAAGTTGCTATCAATTTAACTATTTTCCTACTGCGGGATTTGATTATTTGTATAATTAAAAGAAAACCTGCTATTATGGGAAGGTAGATATTGTATGGAGGGAAGCGATAATATGAGTATGGATTTTAATTTATTCATGAATGATGTAGTACGACAAGCTCGAGAAGAGGCGGCTGCATCTGGTTATAAAGAACTCAAAACAGTAGAAGAAGTAGACGAGGCATTGGCGAATAAAGGGACTACATTAGTGCTTGTGAATTCTGTATGCGGCTGTGCCGGTGGAATTGCGCGTCCTGCAGCCGCACATGCTATTCATCACGACAAGCGACCAGATCAATTAGTAACGGTATTTGCGGGGCAAGATAAGGAAGCAACAGCAAAAGCAAGAAGTTATTTTGAAGGCTACCCGCCTTCCTCACCATCATTTGCTTTATTAAAAGATGGCAAGCTGTTGACAATGGTTGAACGCCATGAAATCGAAGGCCATGACCCAATGTCAGTTGTTAATAAGCTCCAAGAATATTTTGATCAATATTGTGAAGAAATTTAATTGGCAAAAAATCCGGTTCATAACCGGATTTTTTTGTGACAATCTAAATATATACAAAAGAGTAAATAGCGGGAGTCAAATGAATGTTTAAAATCGGATATCGTACCATGAAAACTGCTATCGCTACACCAGTCGCCATCTATATTGCACAAGTTTTACACTTGCAAAATTATTTTTCTGCTGGAATATTAGCCATCCTTTGCATCCAAAGCACGAAGAAAAAATCGGTAAAAGCGGCATGGAGCAGATTTTCTGCATGTGTAATCGCGATGCTTTTATCAACTTTATTCTTCACCATACTTGGGCAGCATCCATTTGTAATTGGTCTGGTATTGCTTATATTTATTCCTGTCACGGTAATGTTTAAAATAAATGAAGGGGTTGTATCAAGTAGTGTCATTATCTTACATTTTCTTGCAGCCCCATTAATTGATACACATCTTTTTATCAATGAATTTGCGATTATCCTTATCGGAATTGGTGTTGCGTTAGCGATGAATTTATACATGCCAAGTCTTGACCGTCAATTATTAATATATCAGGAGAAAATCGAAGGGAATTTCCGATTAATCTTTGAAGAAATTATTCAATATTTGCGGACAAATAAAAATACATGGGATGGAAAAGAAATAACAGAAACCGCTGAAATTATAGAAAAGGCAAAAATTCTTGCTTTCCGTGATGTGGAAAATCGTTTTACTACTAACGAATCCTTTTATTATTCCTATTTTAAAATGCGAGAAAAGCAATTTGAGATTATCGAGAGGACGCTTCCTATTATCACATCAATTTCATCGATGGTAGAACAAAGAATGATGATGGCGGATTTTGTGGAGGATTTAAAGGAAAATATTAAACCGAAAAATACAGCTTTGGAGAGATTAAAAAAGCTTTACTCTATGCAAAAACAGATTCGACAAATGGATTTGCCAAATACGAGAGAAGAATTTGAAGCAAGAGCCACTCTATTTCAATTTATGCGAGAAATAGAGCAATACTTAATGATTAAAAGCAATTTTAAAGTGGATAAAAATGAACAAAAAAAGTCCCTAGCTAACATTAAAATGTACCCTATAGAGTAGACACATAAAAAAGTCTACCTATAGGGTGCTTTTTTGTATAATTAATAAATACAACTAGAGAATTAACTTGGAGACGGGGAAATTATGAGTAAAAAGACTTTCACGGAGAAAGAGATCAAGCAGCTAAAAACCAATAAATACGTTAAATCTGTAAGTTCAAAGGGGATCACTTATACAGATGAATTTAAGCATATTTTTATTGAAGGAAAAGAGAAAGGAAAATTTGCTAGAGAAATATTTGAACAATGCGGTTTTGATGTAGAAATTTTGGGGACGAATAGAGTTAAGTCGGCGAGTAAAAGATGGCAGAAAGCCTACAAGGAGAATGGGATTATTGGTTTGCGCGACACTAGGGCAGAAAACTCAGGGCGGTTACTGAAAAGTGAACTTACCCTAGAGGAGAAAAATGCTCGCTTAGAAGCACAAATTAACTTACTGAAGGCGGAAAATGAACTATTAAAAAAGATACGATTTGCAGAAAGGGGGATGAGGAAATAGAACTTCCCCCTAGCCAAAAGTATGTCCTCATTCATGCGGTGATTGAAAAATACCATTTAAAACATATGGTGAAATATCTATGTGAAATCGCTGGAGTTTCAAGAAGTGGGTACTATAATTACTTCTCGATAAGGTCACAAGAACAAAGAAAACAAAAAGATGAAAAGGATGAGGTTGTAAAGGAGATAATTTTAAAAGCCTTTAATTTTAAAGGCCGTAAGAAAGGGGCACGTCAAATCAAAATGACCTTGGCGGGTCAATTTAATGTTGTCTACAATTTGAAACGTATTAGACGAATTATGAAGAAATACGGTATTCTTTGCCCCATCAGAAAGGCAAATCCGTATAGACGAATGATGAAGGCTACCAAAGAACATAGAGTGGTGCCAAACCTTTTAAACCGGGAATTTAAGCAAGGTATCCCATTCAAAGTTCTTCTAACTGATATTACTTATTTATTTTACGGTAATGGCAAAAGAGCTTATTTATCAACCATAAAGGATGGATCAACGGGTGAATTATTAGCCCATCATATGTCGGAACGGATGACTATTGATTTAGCCACAGACACCCTTAAAAAGCTAGAGAAGAACAGAAACTTTAAGAAATCGAAAGATGCCCTAATTCACTCAGACCAAGGAGTACATTATACTCATCCGGTATTTCAAAAAGCAGTAAAGAAACTAGGTCTACGCCAATCTATGTCAAGAAGAGGAAACTGTTGGGACAACGCTCCTCAAGAATCTTTCTTTGGCCATCTTAAAGATGAAGCCTCTATTAAAGCATGTACAACTTTTGATGAAATAAGAAAAGAAATAAAACAATACATGATTTATTACAATCACTATAGATATCAATGGAATTTAAAAAAGATGACCCCTGTTCAATACAGAGATCATCTTCTTAAAACTGCCTAGGTCTTTTTTAAAATGTCCTTTACAAAGGGTACACTTTACATTAACTAGGGACGTTTTTTTATAATAACCATGCTAGTCCAGCAAGTACGGTTGAAGCAAGCATTGCAAATAACATCAAATAAACAACAATCTTTTGTGCCTTTTTTGACATAATCATCTTCACTCCTTGTAACCCTTATTACTATTCTATTAATTTATAGACGAGAAGACAACCATTATACCTAATTAAATAAGGCATTTTTATTAATTATTGCAGGATTTTCGACACTTTATGTATAAGTATATAATGGTACAACTTGGGGAGGGATTAAGAAATGAAAAAGGTTGACCACATAGGGATTGCCGTTCATTCAATTAATGAAGTATTGCCGTTTTTTACGGAAACGCTTCCATTTCGTTGTTTACATATTGAAGAGGTTCCATCAGAAAGTATTCGCGTTGCCTTTATTGATGCAGGAAATGTGAAATTAGAATTACTGGAGCCAATTGATGAATCAAGTACGATTGCAAAGTTTTTAGATAAACGTGGACAAGGGATCCATCATGTCGCATTTACTGTAGACGATATTCAAACGCGGATAAGAGAGCTTAAAGACAAAGGTGTGAAAATGATACAAGACACCCCAAAACAAGGGGCTGGCGGTGCTCAAGTCGCATTTCTTCATCCGAAATCAGGACATGGTGTTTTATATGAACTATGTGAGAAGAACCAGAAGTAGTTATTTGATTTGATTACTTTACATCAAGGAGAGATCAAAGTGACAGATATATATGAAAAAATTAATGAATTATATGACAGGAAACGAGAAATTGAGCTCGGTGGCGGAGATGAAAAAATTGATAAACAGCATCAAAAAGGTAAATTAACAGCACGAGAAAGAATTGATCTATTGGTTGATCCGGGTTCTTTTGTGGAATTGCAGCCATTTATTGAGCATCGCAGTCATGATTTTGGTTTAGATGAGGTTAAAGGGCCTGGTGATGGTGTGGTCACTGGATACGCAAAAGTAAATGGTCGACCTATTTATTTATTTTCACAAGACTTTACTGTATTTGGCGGTGCACTTGGCGAGATGCATGCAGAGAAAATTGCAAATGTAATGGATTTAGCAGCAAAAAACGGTGCACCATTTATTGGCCTAAATGATTCCGGCGGAGCAAGAATCCAGGAAGGTGTCGTATCATTGGATGGGTACGGACATGTTTTTTATCGAAATGCGATATACTCCGGTGTCATTCCACAAATATCCGTTATTATGGGACCTTGTGCCGGTGGGGCCGTCTATTCTCCAGCTATTACAGATTTTGTCTTTATGGTTGATGAATCAAGTCAAATGTTTATTACCGGTCCAAAAGTGATTGAGACTGTGACTGGTGAAAAGATCTCTTCAGAAGATTTAGGCGGCTCAAAAGTTCATAATACAATCAGTGGAAATGCTCATTTTCGTGGTAACAATGAAGAAGAAACATTAGAAATGGTACGTACACTTTTAACTTATTTGCCACAGAATAATGAAGAAAAAGCACCTAAACTAGAAGTTGATGAATCGGATCATTATCGACCACATTTAACAGATATCATTCCATTTGATGCAATCCGACCTTATGATATTAGAAAGGTTATTGATCAAGTGGTCGATGAAGGATCATTTTTTGAAGTCCAAAAAGAATTTGCGAAAAATATTGTCGTTGGATTTGCTCGGTTAAATGGGGAATCAGTTGGACTTGTTTGTAATCAACCGAAGTTTATGGCTGGTGGGCTAGATATTGATTCATCAGATAAAGCAGCCCGCTTTATCCGATTCTGTGATTCCTTTAATATACCAATTATTACTTTTGAGGATGTAACCGGCTTTTTTCCTGGAATTAAACAAGAGCATGGTGGAATTATTCGTCATGGTGCAAAAATCTTATATGCATATTCTGAAGCAACCGTTCCGAAAATAACCGTTATTCTTAGAAAAGCTTTTGGTGGAGCGTATGTCGCCTTAAATAGTAAATCGATTGGTGCTGATTTAGTATACGCATGGCCTAATGCGGAGATTGCCGTAATGGGACCTGAAGGTGCGGCAAATATTATTTTTGCTAAGGAAATTCAAAATAGTCCAAATCCGGAAGAAACGAGAAAACAAAAAATTGACGAATATCGAGAAAAATTTGCAAATCCATATGTTGCTGCCTCAAGAGGAATGGTAGACGATGTCATTGATCCAAGGGAAACAAGAATTAAATTAATTCAAGCATTAGATATGATGCGTCATAAAAAAGAGGAAAGACCTAACAAAAAACACGGAAATATTCCACTATAATTGTCCGTATTAAAAAATAGGGATATACTTATAGGGAAGCGTACATATTTTTTATTGGAGGTCTTTATAGATGGCTAATCAAGAACGTTTACTTAATGAGTTTTTAGAATTAGTTCAAATTGATTCAGAAACAAAAAATGAAGGAAATATTTCTAAAGTTTTAAAGAAAAAATTTGAAGATTTAGGCGTAGAAGTGTTTGAAGATGATACAATGTCCCAAACAGGTCACGGTGCAGGAAATTTAATTTGTACATTACAAGGAACAAAGCAAGGTGCCGATACAATTTACTTTACTTCGCATATGGATACGGTAGTTCCGGGAAACGGTGTTAAACCGTCTATTAAAGATGGGTATGTCGTTACTGATGGAACGACAATTCTTGGTGCGGATGACAAAGCAGGACTTGCTGCCATGTTCGAAGCGTTACGTGTATTAAAAGAGGAAAACATTGAACACGGTACAATCCAGTTCATTATAACAGTCGGAGAAGAGTCTGGTCTTGTTGGGGCAAAAGTGTTAGATCCGTCATTGTTGAAAGCTAAATATGGTTTTGCTTTAGATAGCGATGGGAAAGTGGGAAATATCGTTGTTGCTGCACCAACACAGGCAAAAGTAAAAGCAATTATTCATGGGAAAACAGCTCATGCAGGCGTGGCACCGGAAAAAGGTGTTTCAGCTATTTCTATCGCTGCAAAAGCAGTTTCTAGAATGCCGCTTGGTCGAATTGATGAAGAAACGACCGCAAATATCGGAAGATTCGAAGGTGGCCAAGCAACGAATATTGTTTGTGATCGTGTGGATATATTGGCCGAAGCTCGTTCGTTGGTCCCTGATAAAATGGAGAAACAAGTTGCCAAAATGAAAGAAGCATTCGAACAAGCCGCTGTTGAAATGGGCGGTAAGGCAGATGTAGAAGTTCAGGTTATGTATCCAGGATTTAAATTCGCTGATGGCGACCAAGTCGTTGAAATCGCGAAAAAAGCTGCAGCTAAAATAGGCAGAGACTGCAAGCTTGAGCAAAGTGGTGGAGGCAGTGATGCGAACGTGATCGCTGGCTTTGGTATTCCTACCGTCAATTTAGCAGTTGGTTACGAAGAAATTCATACGACAAACGAACGTATGCCTGTTGAGGAACTTGTTAAATTGACAGAAATGGTGGTTGCCATTGTTCAAGAAGTTGCAAATGCATAATTAATAAGAGGAAGCTAGACCATGTAAAATGGTCTAGTTTCTAAATTGACAGTGGAGGATATGGGTGTGGTTGTAAATGAAAAAGCAATTATCTTTCAAATTGGTAACGAAGAATACGGTATATCTGTTGACTATGTCATTTCAATAGAAAAATTCGAAAATATTACACCGATTCCGAATCTACCCGCATTTGTTAGGGGAATAGTGAAGTCAAGAGGAGAACTGATTCCGGTTATCGATTTCGAACATGTATTATACGGTCATCTCCTGCAACATAATGAACAATCACGATTAATTGTATTAAATACGGAAGAATTATCTATCGGCTTATTAGTAAAAGAAGCAAAAGAAATACTAGATATTCCAAATGACGCATTAACACAAATCGGATTGGTCGCTTATCAAAAAACGAAATATATGAGTAGTGTAGCAAATTTAGAATCTCGTCTAATTACGATGATTGACCCTAATCTTTTAGTACATTCACTAGAAGGTATTAAGGATATACTCGAATATATGCAACAACAGCAAGTCAACTAAATGCATGTGCAAACATGCATTTTTGCTTGTTCCAATTTAATATGAATGGAAAAAGCTACCTTCTTTAAAAAAGGAAATGATTTAGGTGAAACAATATTATCCAAAAAACGGACGTGTCATTTTACATGTTGATATGAATAGCTTTTTTGCCTCTGTTGAAATGGCCTACGATGCTTCACTAAAGGGGAAGCCGATTGCTGTAGCTGGAAATCCAGAGGAGAGAAAAGGAATTGTTGTTACATGCAGTTATGAAGCACGTAAATTTGGTGTAAAAACAACGATGACTGTTTGGGAAGCAAAAAAACGATGCCCGCAATTAATTATATTGAGACCTAATTTTATCAGATACAGAGAAGCATCTGAAGCCATGTTTCACATTTTGCGTCAATATTCTGAGCTTGTTGAACCGGTATCTATTGATGAAGGGTATATTGATATTACAGAAAGTTATGATTTAGGAACCCCTTATGAAATAGCTATAATGATCCAGCGACAATTGGTGAATGAATTAGATTTGCCCTGCAGTATCGGTATAGCACCGAATAAATTTTTGGCTAAAATGGCCTCAGATATGAAAAAACCAATGGGAATTACCATTTTGAGAAAACGTGACATCCCCGAAAAAATTTGGCCGCTTCCCTTAATCGAAATGCATGGCATTGGCAAAAAGACTGCGGACAAACTAGTTGATGCAGGGATACAAACAATTAAAGATCTAGCTAATACAAATGTTTTGCAGCTTGAAAAATTACTAGGGATCAGAGGGGTGAAATTAAAAGAAAAGGCGAATGGTATTGATTTACGAGTAGTTGATCCAAATGCCGCGAATGATTATAAAAGTGTAGGAAGTTCTACAACTTTACCAAAGGATTCAACCAATCAACAAGAATTATTAAAGGTATTAGGTCGTCTATCTTCGGAAACGGCTGAGCGTATGAAAAAGAAGGGCTACTTAACAAATAATGTTTCGATTACGATTAAATATAAAAATCGCAGCACTATAACGAGGAGCCGAAAGCTAAACAATCCGATTGTTCAGCAGAAAGATATATATAGCGCCGCGAAGATGTTGTTCCTTAAACATTGGAATGGAAACCCTGTTCGATTACTAGGAGTAACTGGACAAGATTTAGTAGAACAACAAGATGCCGTTGAACAATTAAACTTATTTTCGTATGAAAAAGTAGCTATGAAAGAACCATTGTATCAAGCGATTGACAAAATACGTGAGAAATACGGCGAAAAGGCTGTGCAAAAAGGGGTGAATAAAAATAAGAATTAAGAATTACTTTTTTTTAATAAACACCCCTTTTAAGGAGGACCAAAGCCCTTCTTTTTTTATTGTCTCTTTTTCTTGATGAGTTTTTTCAGTTTCTTTTGTTATATAGATATTTTCCTTATTAATCGCATAATCAAGTGCTAGTACTAAACCAATTGGGGTATTGGAATCTTTATTTGTAACAATGGAATATGGGTGATTATGTTTTTTTGCCAATTGAATATATTTTGTTAAAAAAGTGTAAGTTAAATCGCCATTTAATAAGACCTTTGCCTTTGGATTCTTTTTCATTAAATCCTCTACTTCAGAATATATTTGACTTTCCATTACTTGACTTTTTTCTAAAGCGATTACGACACGTTCTCGAAACGTTCCAAGATATTTTCTTTTTTCATCCGGTTTTAATTGTTTTTCGCCATACATTCCTTTTTGTAAATAATCCTCCAAATTTGGTTGTTGTGGCATCTTTTTAACCTCCTCTAAAAAAAATATACCTTATTACAAAGTAAGCATGAGTATGAAATATGTTCCATAAAAAAAGAAACCCATGAAATAACATGGGTGTAATATGAATATATATTTTTAGTCGCAATTTTCTACATCGAGATCGTCAAGATTCCACCAGAAGAAGCCATCGTTTTGGACAAGTGTTTCTGCTTCATTTGGTCCCATCGTTCCAGAAGCATATTTTGGAATCTCAGAACTCGTTTGCTCCCACACTTCTGAAATTTTGTCGACAAATTTCCAAGATAATGCTACTTCGTCCCAATGGGTAAAGTTTGTTGCATCGCCATTTAAGCAGTCGTAAAGTAATTTTTCATATGCTTCGGGTGTATTAATTCCATTGGAACCTTCATTTGAAAAATTCAATTTAACAGGATTCGTCTGCATGTTTTGTCCCGATTTTTTCGCATTAAGATGCAATGTAATTCCTTCGTCGGGTTGAATATGAATGACAAGTAAATTTGGCTTCAGCTGCTCATCATTATTATAAAGATTCATCGGAATATCTTTAAATTGGATGACAATTTTGGTAGATTTGGTTGTCATCCGCTTTCCTGTTCGAATATAGAAGGGTACACCAGCCCATCTAAAATTATCAATCATTAATTTACCTGCTACAAATGTTTCAGTTTGTGAATCCGGATTAACATTCAATTCATCGCGATAACCGACAACTTCATTACTGTCAATCGTACCAGAACCATATTGTCCGCGAACAAAATACTTATCCACTTCGTTTCCTTCTATTGCTCGCAAAGCACGAAATACTTTGACTTTTTCACTTCGAATTTCATCGGTTGTTAAGCGAATCGGAGGTTCCATTGCTAATAATGCCAGCATTTGCAACATATGATTTTGCACCATATCTCTTAGAGCGCCGCTGGTTTCATAATATCTTGCGCGTTCTTCGACTCCTAGTTTTTCACTTGAGGTAATTTGGATATTTGAAATGTAGCGATTATTCCAAAGAGGTTCAAAAAATGCATTCGCAAATCGAATAACCTCAATATTTTGTACCATCGCTTTTCCTAAGTAGTGATCGATACGGTAAATTTCTTCTTCAGGAAAAGATTGACGAATTTGAGTATTTAACTGTTCAGCAGATTCTAAATCGTGACCGAAAGGCTTTTCAATAACAAGACGTTTAAATCCAGTTGTATTGGTTAATCCATCCGCTTTTAAATGATCAGCAATCGTCCCAAAAAATTCCGGTGCCATCGCAAGATAGAAGATTCGGTTTCCTTGTAAAGAGTACTTTGTATCCAATTCTTCCGCTAAATTCTTTAATTGTATGTATGAGTCTGAGTCAGTGACATCATGTGGCTGATAATAGAAATGGGAGCTGAAATCATCAATTTGTTCATCTGCTCCAACGAATGAATGAATCGAGTCTTTAATATTTTCTCGAAATTCTTCGTGTGACCATGGTCGTCTAGCCGTTCCGATCACTGCAAAATGTGTTGCTAATTTTCCTTTTTTGTAGAGATGGTAAAGAGAAGGGTAGAGTTTTCTTTTCGCTAAATCGCCAGTTGCACCAAATATCATGATTAATGAAGTTGAGGATTCATTTGAATTCATTGTTGTTCATTCTCTCCTTTTTTCTTGCTATTTATAGGATACCAATTATTATCGTTAATACTTAATAATGAAAAAAATTTTTTTCATATGTGTATAACACATCCAAATATTAAATTTACTCTATTTATAGTTGAAATGGCAAATGATATGCAATTAACGTACTAAAGGCTATTTTCAAAAATTTATGGTAAAATAAGCAGATAGTAATATATGGGAGGGTTCCTCTTTGGATCTTTTATTTTTAGGAACAGGTGCTGGAATACCTGCAAAGTTACGAAATGTAACTTCAATTGCATTGAAAATGTTGGAGGAAAGAAAAACGATATGGTTGTTTGATTGTGGAGAAGCCACACAACATCAGATTTTACATACATCACTTAAGCCGCGGAAAATCGAAAAAATATTTATCACTCATTTACATGGTGACCATATATACGGTTTACCGGGACTGCTTGGCAGCCGTTCTTTTCAAGCTGGTCATTCTGAACTAATTGTATATGGCCCAAAGGGGATAAAAGAATTTATCGAAGTATCACTTAAGGTGAGTGAAACACATTTGCAATACCCGCTTGTCATTGAAGAAATCAACGAGGGAATTGTTTTTGAAGATGATCAATTCGTTGTAGAGGCTTCTGTTTTAGAACATGGAGTTAAAAGTTTTGGTTACCGCATTACCGAAAAAGATCGGAAGGGTACGTTGGATGCCGATAAGCTTCGAAACGATGGGATTATGCCAGGCCCAATTTATGCAAAACTAAAAAACGGTGAGGCCGTCCAATTAGAAGACGGACGGATCATTAATGGAAAAGATTATGTAGGCCCTGACCAAAAGGGTAAAATTGTTACGATCCTAGGTGATACAAGACTCTGTGAGAATTCGCGTAAATTAGCTCAAAATGCGGATATTCTTGTTCATGAGGCTACTTTTTCAGCTGAGAATGAAGAACTCGCATTTGATTACTATCATTCTACTGCAAAACAAGCGGCAGCTATTGCTTCTCAAGCCAATGTAGGAACTTTATGTTTAACACATATTAGTTCAAGATATGGAAAAGATGACTGGCCGCAGCTAGTGAAGGAAGCAAAAGAAATATTTCCTAATAGTGTGATTGCACATGATTTTATGGAAATGAATATTAAATAGCAGTTAATAAAAAAATAAGCCGTTTAGGCTTATTTTTTAATTCCATCCACGTTCATACTGTATTGGACTTTCAATCTTGGCACCAAGCTCTTTCGCAGCACGGCGCGGCCAGTATGGATCTCGTAATAGTTCGCGAGCTAATAAAACTAAATCAGCACGTTCATTTTGCAGAATTTCCTCTGCTTGTAGTGGTGAAGTAATTAGACCAACTGCTCCCGTATCAATAGCTGCTTCCTCTTTAATTTTTTGGGCAAATGGAACTTGGTAGCTAGGGAATACGGAGATTCTTGCCGGTACAACAGCTCCTGAGCTTACATCAATTAAATCGACTCCTTGATCTTTCATCCATTTACCAAATTGAACATAATCTTCTGGAGCAAGACCTTCCGGATGATAGTCATTTGCCGAAACACGCACCATTAACGGGCCATCCCATATTGATCTCACTTCTTTTATGATTTCTTTTAAGAAACGGTAGCGATTTTCCGCAGAACCGCCGTACTCATCTGTTCTTTGATTAGAAAGTGGGGATAAGAATTCATTAATTAAATAGCCATGTGCTCCATGAAGTTCGATAACCTCGAAGCCAGCTTTTTTTGCTCGCAGAACTCCTTGTTTAAATGCTTCCACTGTTTCTTTGATCTCTTCTTTACTCATTTCTTTCGGTGTCTTACTTTTTTCATTGAAAGCAATGGCTGAAGGAGCTACAATTTCACCCTCAAGTTCAGCTTTTCTTCCTGCATGGGCAATTTGAATACCAGCAACAGATCCATGAGATTTGATCATTCGAACTAAATCTGCCAAGCCTTCAATATGTTCATCGCTCCAAATTCCTAAATCCTGAGGACTTATTCTTCCTTGTGGTGTTACAGCTGTCGCTTCAAGAATAATTAATCCTACTTGGCCGACTGCACGACTTGTATAATGTGTCCGGTGCCAGTCATTAACGATGCCATCTTCATTTTCGCAAGAATACATACACATCGGTGACATGACAATTCTATTTTTTAACGTAACATTTTTTATTGTATATGGTTCAAATAATTTTACAGTCAACTTAATCCCTCCTTAATCTTTCTTGAATACAAATTATAGCAATGTGAGTTGGTTAAGGAAAGAAACTTGCTTGCAAAATTATAGCTGATTTTTACTGTTTATTTGTGCGAGTCTCTTTGATTGTGTTGTCGCTTCCTTTATGCAATGAATAAATGCTTCTTTTACATTACTGTTATCCAAAACACGAATTCCCGCTTCTGTTGTCCCTCCCGGACTTGTTACCGATTTCCGTAAATCGGCAGGTGATTTTCCCGATAACTCTAACATTTCCGCTGCACCTAATAATGTTTGGATAATTAGTTTTTTTGCTTCTGTATGTTCTAAACCTATTTCTTGAGCTGATTGCTCCATTGCTTCTGCGATATAGTATATATAAGCTGGCCCACTACCTGACAATCCTGTTATTGCATCAAGTTTTTCTTCCTCAACAATTGTAGTCTTACCAATGGATGATAATAAATTTATGGTGATATTTAGCTGTTCAGCTGATACTTTATCATTGAAAGCAATGGCTGTTGCAGACTTTCCGATTGCGGCAGATGTGTTTGGCATAGCACGGATTATCGGTCCATTTAGTATAGATTCAATATAAGTGATTGATATGCCTGCCAAAACCGAAATGACCAATGTCTTTGAATCAAGATACGGGTGAATAGCAAGTAGTGCATCTTTAGCATCCTTCGGTTTAACAGCAAGGAAGACAATGTCTGTTTGCTCTAAAAGATTTTTCATATTATATGTTGTTTGTATTTTATATTTTTCCTTTAATGTAGATAGCTTTATATCGTCTGAACGATTTGTTACATAAATATTTTTATGATCGATCAATTTCTTTTGAGTCATGCCGCTAATAATTGCTTCTGCCATAGATCCAGCACCGATAAATGAGATTTTCATCTATATCCCTCCAAAATTTTGATCTAAAATTAAAAACCCTCTCATCCGAAAAGGACGAAAGGGTTTTTCGCGGTACCACCTTTATTAAATGTAAAAAAGGATCTTTACATTTATCTCATACCGTTAACGCCGGAGACGTATTGGTTTGCCAATAAGCTCTCAAGGTAGGTTCAATAAAAAAGCGGATGGTGAAGTCTTTCAGCCGATGAACTTCACTCTCTTTCACCATTTTTTATTTAATAGCCTTGGTCATTGCGATTATTTTTTAAATTATATAGATTATGCAAAAGAAATAGCTTGTCTGTCAAGTACATTTTTATAATTTTCTGTATTTTTATATTAATATAATGACATTTTTGATTCTTATAGGTACAATATATGTATTAATCATTTAGAATATTATAGAAATATAAAATAAGGGGATGCAGAGAATGGTATCTTGGATTGGTAATATAGCAAAAATCTCACTGCCTACGCCCTTTGCTGTAGGCGACGTCAATGTGTATATTATTAAAGGGGATGTATTAACACTAATCGATGCAGGGGTAAAAACAAACGAAGCATGGGAATCTTTTACATATCAATTATCACAATTAGGGTATACACCGAATGATATTGAGCAAGTGATTTTGACCCATCATCATCCTGATCATGTTGGTCTGCTTGAATGGCTTCCTAATGAGATTAAGATTTTCGGACATCAATATTGCAAACCGTATCTTACTTTTGATGAAGAGTTCTTTAGTGCACACGATCAATTTTATTTAACCCTATTTCATGAATTTGGTGTACATGGTGAATTTGCTCAGCTATTAAAAAAATGGAAATCCCCATTAAGGTTTTCTGCTAGTCGTTCGTTAACTGATATAATAAATGAAGGGGATCGTATCCCAGGGTTTGAAGATTGGAACATACTTGAAACACTTGGACACGCGCAAAGTCATTTATCTTTTTATCGTGAAAAGGATGGCACGATGATTGCCGGTGACCATATACTTGCAAAAATCTCTTCGAATCCATTATTGGAACCGCCATTATCAACAGAGAGCGAACGTCCAAAACCTCAATTGCAATACAATGCTTCCTTAAAGAAGCTTTTTAATTATGATATTTCCATAGCTTTTACCGGACATGGAGCAGAAGTAAAAGATGTCCACGCTCTAGTTGAACGCAGGCTGCAAAGACAGCATGACCGTGCGATGCAAGTAAGAGAAATGATCAAAGAGAAATCTTTAACGACATTTGAAATCTGTCAAAGGCTCTTCCCGGCCGTCTATCAAAAAGAATTAGGACTGACTTTATCGGAAACAACTGCTCAATTAGACTTTTTGCTCTCAAAAGATGCAATCAAGAAAGTGGTGAATGAAGAAGGTATCGCTTATTTTAGTATGTAATAGGAGTGAACGATATGACGAATCATCGTCTTCATAACAAAACTATTGTTATTACAGGTGCATCGGGGGGGCTAGGTGAACAGATTGCCTACAAATGTGCAAAAAATGGGGCCAATCTCGTCCTTCTTGCCCGCAATATTGAAAAATTGAAGGTGATGAAACGTAACATAGTAGAAAAGTATTCGGTGAGATGTAGCATTCAATTTTTAGATGTTTCCTCCCATGAACAGATTCCAGGTGTTTTTCAAAACATTCGGGAGGAAGTTGGAAACATTGATGTATTAGTCAATAATGCGGGGTACGGTGTTTTTGAAGAGGCACATTCAGCCTCTATGACCGATATTAAAGGAATGTTTGATGTGAATGTTGTTGGACTAATGGCCTGTACGAAAGAGGTCCTCACATCGATGCGAACGAACAAATCTGGACATATCATTAATATCGCCTCCCAAGCTGGGAAAATGGCCACTCCCAAATCAAGTGTCTATGCTGCAACAAAGTTCGCTGTTATTGGATATTCTAATAGCATAAGGATGGAATTGTCCCCATATAACGTCTTTGTGACAACGGTCAATCCCGGCCCAATTGCTACTAATTTTTTTCATGTAGCTGATAAATCTGGAACTTACGCAAAAAGTGTTGAAAAATTTATGCTGGATCCGGAAAAGTTAGCGAAGAACATTGTTGACAGCATGCTGACAAAACGCAGGGAAATCAATGCGCCCGGTTGGATGAATGTAGGGAGTATTTTCTATACTTTATTTCCCCGAACGGTAGAACGGTTAGGGAGAAAGGCGTTTTTCAAAAAGTAAGGATGTAACCCGGATTACTATTCGGGTTTTTTATGTGAGTAGAAATAAATATGGAAATAGAAAAACTTTTTTAGAGGTTCAAATGTCTAAATCACAGACCAAATTAAATAGCAAATCACATAAACTTCACAGTCAAAAAGGCTTAGAGATAATACATCTCTAAGCCTTTTTTTCACAAAACCATAAGTGCATTAAGATGCCAAAACGAGTTTGATAAATAGGCGGAGAAATTTCCCTTAAATAGAAAATAGCACTGACAATAGGTTAAATAGACGGAAGTTTTCCGACTATTGATTATAAAAATGTGAAAATGGGTAATATTGCTTTGCTTAATCGGAGATTCTCCGCTTATATTCCCTAAATCAAGCTCTATTCTGCAGTATAGCCGGAGAAGTTCCGCTTATTTTAAATAATCCATGTCAGCTATGAATGACGGACTTTTTTCCTAATTTCCAAAAACTGATGATTGAACACGAACGTATATTCGAATAAAATAATACATATAATAAGAACGAACGTTCCTGTTTGCAGGGAGATTATATAGTTGAAAAAAGGTTCTAAAATAAATCATTGTAAAGAACCATAGAAAAGGGGCTTAGTAATGATTGATTACGATGAACTCCCGCAGAATCAAATACTGTGTATCGATATGAAAAGTTTTTATGCAAGTTGCAGTGCGGTTATGCGGGGATTAGACCCTATGGAATGCTATTTAGCGGTGGTTGGAAACAAAGAGCAATCAGGAAGTATTGTGCTCGCTGCTTCGCCGAAATTAAAAAAGGAATTTGGCATTAAACCAGCATCTTCTCGTATGTTTGATATTCCCGATGACAATAGAATCCAAGTTGTTGAAGCTCAAATGTCAACATATTTACAAATTTCCACTGAATTAATAAAAATTTTTAATAAGTATGCACCTATGGAAGATATCCATATCTATAGTGTAGATGAATCATTTATTAAAGTAGATGGACTGAAAAAATTATTCGGTGACTCGAAAACAATTGCGCATATGATCAAAAAGCAAATCCTCGACACCTTTGGGCTTCCTTGCACGATTGGCATTGGACCTAATATGCTTATGGCAAAACTAGCGCTAGATTTGGAATCTAAAAAAGTAAAGGATGGAATAGCGGAATGGACTTATGAGGATATTCCAACCAAACTTTGGACAGTATCCCCTTTACGGAAAATGTGGGGGATAGGAAGAAGAATTGAAAATAGGCTAAATAGAATGGGGATTTTTTCTGTCGGTCATTTGGCAAAATATGATTTAAAGTTATTGGAAAAGGAATTTGGCATTATGGGAAATCAGCTTTACCATCATGCTTGGGGAATCGATTTATCTGAATTAGGAGCTCCTATCATCGAAGGGCAAATTAGTTTTGCGAAAGGTCAAATCCTACTGCGTGACTATAAGGAGGAACATGAAATCAAAATAGTACTATTAGAAATGTGCGAGGAAGTCGCACGTAGAGCTCGGACCTCAAAAAAAGCGGGGAGAACCATTAGTTTAGGCATTGGATATAGTGATGCTGATTTTGGCGGTGGCTTTCATCGGTCTTATACTGTCGATGAACCAACGAACGTAACGATGACCATTTATAAAGTATGTTTAATGTTATTCCATAAATTTTATTCCGGAAAGAACGTTCGCCAAATATCTATATCTCTTTCTAATATTGTTGATGATTCAACATTACAATTAAATTTGTTTGAGCCTAACAAAACAAAATTACATGATTTAGGATATGTTGTAGATAAGATCAGAGATAAGTTTGGTTCAGCAGCGGTCTTGAGGGCGGTTTCTTTCACTGAAGCCGGGACCGCTTTAAAACGTTCAGCACTTGTGGGGGGACATAAAGCATGATTCGTGACAGAGGGAATAAAAAATGGGTCTCACTAATGCTACCAGAGCATGTAAAAATGTTAAAAGATATGTCTGTAGATCTAAAACGGCTAGACAAACCATTACTTGACGAATACCAGATTCAGGAGTTTGAGGAAAAAATAAAGTACGCACAGAAATTTAAATTACCTGTAGAGTTTTCTATTTTTGAACATGGATTTATAAGGGGAATTGTTGGAAAAATAATTAAAATGGATTCTTTAGAAAAAAAAATTAAGATTGAAGCAATGAATGAAGACATTGAATATATAGAGTTTAATCAGGTAACAAATGTACAAATTAAAGATTAAACCGTAGGTACTGAATGAGGTTTATCATACAATAAAGAAGCTTTTCCCTCATTTTTAATATTAAGATAAACCCAAAGAGAGGAGAAAAGTACGTGAAGATTGAAATGAAAGAAATAATTTCTAAAAAAATCCTTACAGAAGCAAAAGGTTATTTAGATGTCGGATTTACACATTCATTGAATCCTTATAGTGGGTGTGCCTTTTCTTGCAGATACTGCTATGTAAGGGAAATGCCGATTCAGAGATTCAAAGAAATTCCTTGGGGGGAGTGGCTGGACATAAAAACAAATGCGGCTGAAAATTACCGGAATGAAATCATAAAACTTCGTAAGAAGAACAAACCCGTAAATATATTTATGTCCTCTGCAACGGACCCTTATCAACCAATAGAACGTAAAGCAAATATTACAAGAGCGATCTTAGCAGAAATGATTGAGAACCCTCCTGATTTTCTTCAAATTCAAACACGAAGCCCACTTGTCACAAGGGATATTGATTTGCTAGTAAGATTGAAAGAGAAATGTGAAGTTTTGGTATCTATGACAATCGAAACCGACAGAGAAGAGATTAAGCAAATATTTGCACCGTATGCACCGGGAATTAAAATTCGGCTAAAAGCCTTAAAAGAAATTCATGACGCCGGAATACCTACACAAGCTTCAATTTCCCCGGTGTTACCTTTTACACCTGATTTTCCAGAAGAATTGAAAGGAATCGTAAATTATATTTGGATTGATACTCTAAGTATTGGTGATGGATCAATGGGGAAGCGATCAGAGAGATTAGGAATGCCAAAAGTATTTGAGGAACATGGTTTATCCAAGTGGTATCGTAAAGATATACATGTAATGGTGGAAAAATATTTTCATAAATACTTTCCTAGTGAAATGATAAGGGTTTCTAAAAATGAAGCATTTCCAAAATAAAAAGCTTAGATCACGAAGCGAACCCCCTAAGTTGGACTAAGAATCAACTTAAGGGGTTTTTACATCATAAAAAGTTATATACAGGATTACCTGCTAGTAAAATCAACAAAACTACTCTGCACGAACCACAGACTCAAATTTACCTTTATGGGATCCATCACAAAATGGCTTTTTATTCGATAAGCCACAGCGGCATAATGAAAAAGAAGGTTTCGTTTCAAATACATTTCCTTCCGCATCAACTAGTTCCACGTCGCCTGTTACACGGTAAGATCCATTATCATTCACTTTAATTTGTACTTTAGACATCATCATCATCCTTTCTAAAATTAGACAATCTATTATGATGGTATAAGGAAAAATATAAAAAAGCAACAACAGTTATGGAAAGGATTTCAATTAGACTAATTTAAGGGCTTTAAAATTATTTTCTTGGACGAGCCAATTTTGTGGAAAAGGGTTTCCAAGTACCCAATAGCTAATTCCTCTAAGACGGTAGTTTTTGACGACATCACACTTTGCTTGGGCACTTCTTGCATCTTCAAACCAAACTTCATGCTGTTGACCAGTTTCGTCAGTATAGCGAAAGAAGGGAGATTGGTAGGTTGTATTGTATTCGATGCTTGCACCATATTTCTGCGCTAATTGAATCGCTTTTTGGGGACTAACGGTTTTTGCAATACTACCTTCCTGCCAAGGAATTTTCCAATCGCGGCCATATAACGGTGCCCCCATCATTATTTTATTTCGTGGAATCACTGTCACAGCATAATCTAGAACTTTTTTCACTTCATTAATTGGTGCGATGGCCCATGGTTTGCCACCTGCCCAGCCCCATTCGTATGTCATTAAAATAATAAAATCAACAATCTTTCCCTGTGCTGCATAATCATGTGCCTCATAAAGAACCCCTTTTTGTTCAGATGTAAGTTTCGGTGCTAAAGCCGTTGAAACTAAAAAGCCTTTCGGATGAAGCTGTGACACGACACGTCTTAGAAAAGAATTATAATTTTCACGATCTTCGGGATAGATGTATTCAAAGTCAAAATTAACGGCATTATATCCTTTTTCTTGCATTATTGCTAGGAGGTTCTTAATAAACAGCTCTTGAACCGATTGGTTTCTTAAAAGGCTTGCAGCCAGATCGGAATTAAAATCTTGATTAACAAAATTTGTTACGACTAATAAAGGGGAGACATGTTCAGAACGGGCTGCGCTGATGACAGCAGTGTCATTCAATTCTGTGAGGCTCCCGTCCTCTTTTATCGAATAAGTGAATGGTGATAAGTAAGTAAGATATCTTCCAAGCTGATGAATGTTTTCGAAAGCACTCGAACCTAGCGTTGTTATATACGCATTTACTTCTTTGGATGGCCGGGCTATTTCTGGGATTCGCAGTACTTGACCAATATAAAGAGTGTATGGGCTTGTTATGTGGTTTACTTTAGCAATATTTGCGGGATTGACATTATATTGCTGTGCAATTGTCCAAAGTGATTCACCTGAGCGAACAGTATGATAGTTGATAGGAATGAAGAGTACTTGACCAGCGGAAATATCATTCGGGTTTGATAGTTGATTGGCTGAAGTGATTGCTTGCACTGATATTCCAAACCGTTGCGCAATCGCCCATAGATTATCCCCGGGCTGAATAATGTATTCGCGACCGGGTGAAGGAATAACAAGTGCTTGGCCGATCACTAATGCATTCGGATTTTTCAACTGGTTAGCCGTTGAAATTTGTTCTATGTTCACCCCGTATCGTTTGGAAATAGTCCACAGACTTTCTCCTTTCTGTACAACATGAATATTCATTCGGATCTCTCCCTAGTTATTTTCCCTATAAATACTGTATTCATATACAAGTATAAATGTTTAAAAAAATCACTAGAAAGAGAAACTTTTTATGCATTTTGCTTAGAAAAACCTTTATCTTTCACATACTTCATAAGAAATTCATCCACTGTTCTTTCATAATCTTCACGATTTTCATTAAAAGATTGAGCATGCACACCATTAATAGCAAGATAGAGCATTTTTCCACCTTTCTTTTTTTCAAATAAAGCTTTCGTCATCCCTGGTAATATATAGTCATCTTTTTCACTATGTACAAATAATATCGGTTTTTTAATATTTTCAATAACATTGATCGGAGAAACGTTCTTTAAAGAGTATCCATCGCGAAATTTAATAAATAGGTTGGCAAGAGGTAGGAGCCATTTTCCAGGTAATTTAATTTCACATGAGATTTGATAAGCTAAAAGCTCACGAAAATCAGAAAAAGGGCAGTCGACAATATAAAAATTAGCCCGATCTTCAAGACTTCCCGCATATAAAAGGGTTGTCGCTGCCCCCATTGATTCCCCGTGAATGCCAAAAAAGACATTCTCTCCTTCAACAGAAAGAAGGTAATCAACTACAGCTTTTAAATCATGCTTTTCATAATAACCATAGCTAGTCGTTTTTCCGCCGCTAGCACCGTGTCTTCGATGATCATAAATAATCGCATTATAGCCTCTTTCAATAAATATGTTCATATATTTGATAGAATTTATTTTATTTTCGGTGACGCCATGACAAAAAATCATGTATTTCTTCTCCTCGGGATATGGACGAACGAATATAGCCTTTATGTTATATCCGAAAGGGGAAGGGATCCACATCTCCTGTTTTGGCAAGGTTTCAAACGAGAGAGGATCGAGACGCTTTGCATGGACTTCTCGATCGAATACAAATTGTTCATCCTTTCTTGCCATATGCATAATTCTTTCCGAAAGATATAGTCCTAACCCAGTTGTTGCAAGGAGCGTTGCACCACCGAGAATGGAAAGCTGTTTTTTCATTTTGCCCGCCTCCATCGTTTTTTTTGATTATTTTACCATAAAGATAAAAAAGGAAACTGACGAATTAAGTCAGCTTCCATTTAGTAATTACTGTTCTGAATTTTGTCGGTTAGTAGGGTGGATTGCTTTATTTAATTCTTCTGCAGCGATCGTTTGTTTTGTCGTATCCGCAGTCGGTTTCCCTTTTTGACTATATCCTTTTTCACGTTGTTTTGTCATTTGCAGTCATCCTCCTTAAACATTCGATAACATTAAAATGAGCAAAACGGGAAAAATTATACTTATTTTTTAGAAAGCTGATAATAGCCACTATTAATTTTTCGCGATAGAACGGGTGAAATAGTATCAATCGCTTCGACAAGCTTATCTAAATTGATACCTGTATCAATTCCCATTCTTTCGAGCATATAAACGACATCTTCCGTTGCTACATTTCCATTTGCACCAGGTGCAAATGGACAACCGCCAAGACCGCCAGCAGAAGTATCAAAACGATCAATGCCAGCCTGTAAAGCGGCAAAGATATTGGCGAGAGCCATTTTTCTCGTATCGTGAAAATGGGCAGTTAAAAGAACATTCGGAAGACGTTCTTTTAAGGAAGAAAACAATGAGAAAGATTCCGATGGAGTTGCCATTCCGATTGTATCTGCCACACTTAACTCGTCAACTCCAGCAGCAACGAATTCTTCACACAAATGAAGTGTGTCACTTTCCGAGATTTTTCCATCAAACGGGCAATAAAAAGCAGTGGAAATACATGCTCTCACAAAAATGTCTTTTTTCTTTAATTCAGCGATAATCGGTTTTAATTCTTCTAAACTTTCCATTGTGCTCTTATTAATATTTTTTTTATTAAAGCTGTTACTTACACCTACGAAAACAGCGATTGAATGGCACCCTAGTTCTAAAGCTCGATCAATACCCTTACGATTCGGGGCTAAAACGATATTTCTAAAGATATTAGGGTGAGAAGCAACGATTTCCGAAGCATCCTTCATTTGCGGCACCCACTTAGGAGAAACGAAAGAAGTTAATTCCATTTCCTTAATCCCAGCGCTAGTAAGTTTATTGATAAACATTAATTTTGTCTCTGTTGGAACAAAATTCTTTTCATTTTGTAATCCGTCACGTGGACCAACTTCAATAATAGAAATTTTCTTTGGTAATGACAACATAAATTTCTCCCTCCCAATTCTATTGTAGTGAGAGTTAATGTTAAATTGCAAGAATAATGTGAAATGAAAGAAAGCGGGGAGTAGTCAGCACAAAAAAACGGCAAAGATATGTGTCCTTTACCGTTTTTTCGAATTACGATTTTAAATTTAATAGCTTTTGTTTTAACTCGTTTTCCATCGTCATTAATTCTTGTTCTGCTTGGTAGCGTTTTGCTCGACCTTCTTGTTGAATACGGAGTGTTTCTTCTAACGTAGAAACGAGATTTTCTTGTGTTTTCTTTAATGTTTCAATATCAACGAGCCCACGCTCATTTTCCCGAGCTGTTTCTAATGTGTTTTGTTTCAGCATTTCAGCATTCTTAAGCAAAAGATCATTCGTAGTTTTTGATACCTGCTTTTGTGCTTCAACGGCACTTCGCTGGCGGATTAATGTTAAGGCAATAGCAATTTGATTTTTCCATAATGGAATTGCCGTCATGATGGAGGACTGAATCTTTTCAGCAAGCGCCTGATTTGTGTTTTGAATTAAACGAATTTGCGGGGCACTTTGAATCGTTATTTGTCTGCTTAGTTTCAAATCATGAAGTCTTTTTTCAAGACGATCCGCAAACTGTATCATGTCATTGACATCTTGAACGGCCATTTGATCTCCTGTCGCAGCCGCTTTATTTTTTAATTCTGGAATTGTTTTAGTTTGCAATTCCTCAAGCTTAATTTCACCGGCAGCAATATAAATGTTTAACGCATGAAAATAATCTTTATTTTTTTCATATAACTGCTCTAGCATTTGCACGTCGGCTAATAATGTTTTTTTCGAATGGTCGAGCTTTACACTTATACGATCAATTTGGGCACCTGTTTTTTGATATTTTGAAAGTACTTCTTGTATCGAATTGGAGATTTTTCCAAACATTCGAGAGAAAAGACCTTTCTTCTCAGGGGATAGTTCATCAGGATTCACATCGTGCAATTTTTTCATTAAGTCACTTAAAATATCCCCAATTTCACCAATGTCCTTCTTTTGAACATGATCGAGCATCGAATGGGAAAAATTCAACAGCTTAGATTGTGCTTGCGTCCCGTATAAAATGATGGATTGATGGTTTTTCGGGTCAATTTGTTCGGCTAATTGAACCGCTTTTTGCCGGTTTTCTTCCGGTAATACATCTATTAATCGGGTCGGTCTATCCGTTTGATTTTGTGTAGGTGTGTCATTAATGACCAGCTCCTTATCTCCAAATGGATTTGAGAGGAGGTCATCCATGCCCGTACTTGTATCTTCTTGCCACAAGGTGTCTTTTGTTTCACTCATTTGATTGTTCTCCTTTCATCGTCTTTTGTCAGTGGATTTTTTAATGTTTTTAATGAGTGTTTAGCTACGTCCAGTTCCATTTCAAGATGATCAATATCACTTGACAGTACTTCATATAAATCTTTCTCGATGGATCTCTTTAAATCCTTTAAAGTGTCTCGTGTTTCATTTAAAGAATAGGAGAGTTTATCATTTTTTGCTGGTTGAGAAGCTAAAAATGTATATTTTTCAGAAAGCTCAACAATCGAATCTAAATGATAGAAATAGAACTTCTCAGCTTTGAAAAAGCGCCCAGGTTCTTTTTTGATAATCGTTTGGATTCGTTTTGTGAGTCGAATAATTTCAAACATTTGTTTAAATGCACCGATATTACGCATACTGAAAAACAATTTTTGCAATCGTTGTATTTTCTTTTGTGCTTCTTTTAAATTTTTGACAATATAAGCATACTCTTTTCTTGTTAAGCGATGTTTTTTCAAATAGTGGTGGCTTGTATTCCATTTGATTACCGAATAAACAATTGCACCACCGCCTAATGCAAAGAGAGAAGACAGCCAATAGGTTTGGGAATATACAAAGAAACTAATCAACCAGATGGCCACAGTAGTAGGCAGTGCGATAATCAATCGCAACAAAAATGCTAAGAATGGATGCATTCCAATCGACTCCTGTCTAAAGAACTATTACATTAATTCATACGGTTATCGTAAAAAAAAGATTCATTGCATATTATTATAAAGCAGAATGCGTATGAAATAAATACATCTTGAGGTGTAGAGAATGCTACTTCGCAAGAATCAGGACACTTTTTTAAAGAGAATTTTTAAAAAAATTAGAGGAATTTCGCATTTTTTATCGAAGAAGTAGTTGAGTAACGTCATTTTTTGACGAAAGAAGGTAGACATATAACTACAGCTGGGAGGAGAACGATGGGAAATCAAGAGGTAGTCATAGTAAGTGCCGTACGGACGGCAATTGGCAGTTTCAATGGAACATTAAAAAATACACCAGCAACGGAACTCGGTGCGATTGTTATTAAACAGGCATTAGCAAAAGCGGGAGTAAATGGTGATCAAGTAGATGAAATTATTATGGGGAATGTTTTGCAAGCAGGATTAGGACAAAATCCAGCGCGTCAGGCGGCCATTAAAGCTGGTGTCCCTGAAAGCGTTTCCTCAATGACGATAAATAAAGTGTGTGGATCAGGATTGAAGGCGGTTCACTTGGCAACCCAGGCGATATTAGCGGGTGATGCCGATATAATTGTAGCCGGTGGCATGGAAAATATGAGCAGGGCCCCATACCTTTTAAATAATGCAAGAGATGGTTTCAAAATGGGGGATCAAAAACTTATCGACAGCATGATCCAAGATGGACTTTGGTGCGCGTTTAACGATTATCATATGGGCATTACAGCTGAAAATCTCTGTGACCAATATCAAATAAGCCGTGAGGAACAAGATCAATTTTCCGCAAATAGTCAAACAAAAGCAGTAAAGGCAATAGAAGATGGAAAGTTTAAAGAGGAAATTGTACCAGTAGAAATCCCGCAAAGAAAAGGGGACCCGGTCATTTTTGATACGGATGAATATCCGAAAAAAGGTACATCAGAAGAAAAATTAGCAGGTTTGAGACCAGCCTTTAAAAAGGACGGATCTGTTACAGCTGGTAATGCATCGGGGATTAATGATGGGGCAGCAGCTGTTGTTGTCATGTCCAGAAAAAAAGCTGATGAATTAGGAATAACTCCCCTTGTTTCGATTAAAGCCAATGCAAATGCAGGAGTTGATCCAAGTATTATGGGAATAGGACCTGTTACAGCCGTGAAAAAGGCGCTTGAAAAAGCGAATGTATCATTAGAAGAAATTGAACTGATTGAAGCAAACGAAGCGTTTGCAGCCCAATCATTAGCTGTTGATCGCGAACTTCATTTCAACAAAGAGATTTTAAATGTAAATGGCGGGGCAATTGCTTTAGGACATCCCATTGGGGCAAGCGGAGCAAGAATTCTCGTGACGTTGATTCATGAAATGAAAAAAAGACAAGCAAAGAAAGGGCTAGCCACTCTATGTATTGGTGGGGGCCAAGGCGTTGCTACAATTGTCGAACTAGTTTAATTGATTAGGAGGTAAGGGGAAAATGAAACAAGTGTACACATCCTTTCAGGAAGCTGTTGCCGATATTCATGATGGAGCTACATTAATGGTTGGCGGCTTTGGACTTTGTGGGATTCCCGAAAATTTAATTCAAGCATTAGTTGAAAAAGGGGTTAAGGATTTGACGGTCATATCCAATAACTGCGGAATTGATGATTGGGGATTAGGCCCATTATTGAAAAATAAGCAAATTAAGAAAATGATTGGATCCTATGTGGGAGAAAATAAAGAATTTGAGCGCCAAGTATTGGCCGGAGAATTAGAGGTCGAATTAACCCCACAAGGAACATTAGCTGAAAAGATCCGTGCAGGTGGTTCCGGTATTCCAGCGTTCTATACACCAGCAGGAGTAGGGACGCCGATTGCAGAGGGGAAAGAAACACGGGAATTTTATGGGAAGGAATACTTATTAGAAGAGAGCTTAACAGCCGATTTTAGTCTAATTCGAGCATGGAAAGGCGATAAAATGGGCAATTTAGTGTATAACAAAACGGCCCGTAACTTCAATCCGATGATTGCTGCAGCTGGCAAGGTAACAATAGCTGAAGTAGAGGAACTCTATGAAACAGGCGAACTAGATGCAAATTTCATCCATACACCAAGTATTTATGTTCAAAGGGTTATCCAAGGAGACCAGGAAAAACGGATTGAAAGAAGAACCATTTCTAAATAAATAGATACATAGGGAAAGGAGTGTTCCTAAATGGCAGAAGATAAATTTTTAGTACGGGAAAAGATAGCGAAGAGAGCTGAAAAGGAAATAGAAGATGGGTTCTATGTGAATCTTGGGATTGGCATGCCTACGTTAGTAGCTAATTATATTTCCGATAATAAACAAGTAGTTTTGCAATCAGAAAATGGGCTTCTCGGAATTGGTCCATATCCAACAGAAGACAATATTGATGCTGATTTAATAAATGCTGGCAAAGAAACGGTAACGGCCATCCCTGGATCATCCTATTTTGATAGTGCAGAATCCTTCGCGATGATCCGTGGCGGACATATTAATATCGCTATTTTAGGTGGAATGGAAGTTTCAGAAAATGGCGATTTAGCGAACTGGATGATTCCAGGAAAAATGATTAAAGGCATGGGCGGAGCAATGGACCTTGTTCACGGCGCTCAAAAAATTATCGTTATTATGGATCATGTCAATAAAAATGGTGATGCAAAAATATTAAAAAAATGCAGCTTACCACTGACCGGTAAAGGTGTTGTCAACCGGATTATTACGGATCGGGCAGTGATTGATGTTACTGATCAAGGTCTTGTATTAAAAGAAGTGGCAAAAGGGTATTCGGTTGAAGATGTTCTTACTTCAACAGAGCCAGAGCTACATGTTTTCGAAGATGTGAAACTAGAGGCTTATTAATATTTGTAGTAAAATAGGGAGGAATTAGCGATAATAAGCTAATCCTCTTTCTTATTATTATAAAGGAGTATTTCTAATGGCTAAGAAAAATACTAAACAACCCAAAACGAAGAAAACAGATGATCATTTGACATTGCAAGATACATTAAATCAAGATATTCTCTTAAAATTAAAGCAAGCACAACAACAATTAAAAGATGAAGAAGAAACTAAAAAGCTTAAGGAAGCGGAACGAAAACGTGAGGAGCGAAGACAAAAGGAAAAAAATAAATCATTTGAAGAATTATTAAATGAAAGTTCAATGGATTGGAAGAAATATAAACAATAATAGGGTGCAAAAAGCTGCACACTATTATTGTTTTGGAGATAGTTGGACAGGTAATGCCGTAATAATATAGCGATTTGGCGCATCACCGATATAAGAAAAGGGATAGCAAGTTGTTACTGTCAACACTTCATTAGGTGCTGTTGATTGAATAACACTGCGATCATCAGCATCAACTATTTTTGTCGCTTTAATTTCATAGGAAAATGTCCCATAGGGGAGTTTAATCGTTAAAATGTCTCCTACACGTAGTTCACCCATTTTCCGAAACACTGTATCCCGATGGCCGGATAGAACAATTTGGTCATTGTCCATAGGATATGCGGTCCCTTTATAATGTCCTACCCCTTTTTCTAAATCATCTTCATCCGTTCCTTCAACTATTGGTAACTCTGCACTGATTTGTGGGATGGACAGTATCCCTACAACGTCATTTTGCTTTGGTTTAAAATCAGTTTTTTGTTGGGGTGTTTGCTTTTTTACATCATTTGTTTGTTTTAATAATTGCTGAGCCTTTTCGATGCTTTTGCTTTGAGCATGTTGTGTTTTGAAAAATTGATACCCACCAATTCCGATAAACAGCAGGCCAAATAAAATAATAATGAAAGACAATGGCTTTATCATCTGTTTTTATATAAATCTTGTAATAACTCCGGATTGGTTGTTTTCATAATTTCAAGGAAATGACGAATTTCATTTGGAGTAATTCCCAAATTCCTTGCTTCCTCTAGTAATATTCTCCATTCTTGTTGATCAATCGATTCATTTTTTTCTTTTAGACCCATCCCCATTTTCTGATCCCCCTAGTCTTTTTTCGTTTCTTTCCAATGTTTAAAGATGAAAAATTCCTGAAGTGTTTGAAAATCCTCTTTATTTAATCCGTTATTTATCGCATGATTCAACAGCTTCCGCCATTCCTCATCAATATGATTCCCTTCACTTTCATTCTCTATATTTTCATGAAGAAGAAATTCTATTGTTGTATCAAGTGGTTTAGCGATCTTGCCAAGGAACTCGAGTGAAGGATTATTTCGCAAATCCCGTTCGATATAGCTTAAATAGGATTTTGAAATTCCAGCAAGTGCCGCTAACTGTGTAATGGAAAATCCCTTTTCAATCCGCAATTTCTTTATTCGTTCACCAATCATCTCTCTCTCCTCAAATCGTCATGGAATTAAACAGTAATATGATTCTCTTTTTGTTCATTATAAAAAACATTACGTTCTTTATAAAGTTGTAAAATAGTACGCAAGACAGAGAATAAAAGAGAAAACAAATGAAAAGTGTTCTTTATACCGAAAAATAGGTGAATTTTATGATTTTTATAAATAGTTAGAATGTCCTACACTTATATTAAGTGTTCTTAATTAGAAACAAACTTGAATTTGCAAGTGATCACTAGAAACGATTAAGAACTCAACTATGAGAAGGGGAGGTACTTTTTGATGAGTATTAAAAAGAAGTTAGGAATGGGGATGGCTACAGCTGCACTTGGTTTATCATTAATAGGTGGCGGGACATATGCTTATTTTAGTGATACCACTGAGGCAAAGGGAAGTTTTACAAATGGTACACTGGATTTAGGAATAAATAAAACAACGATTGTGGATATTAAAAATTTAAAGCCAGGAGATTATATGTTTAGGGATTTCCAGTTATCTAATGATGGATCTCTTGATATGAAACAAGTCTTATTAAATTCCTCCTATGAGGTTACTGATGTAAACGGAGATAATGGCACGGAAGACTTTGGAGATCATATAATGGTCGAGTACCTTTATAAAGTAGAAGGAAAAGAAAATGTAGTTTTTAGAAAAACATTATCAGAATTAAACAATAACCCTATAGAAGTTTTGAAGAATGTTCCTGCAGGGAAAAAACAAATCAAATTTACCGTTCAATTTAAGTTTATTGATAATGAAAAGGACCAAAATATATTCCAAGGTGATTCATTGAAACTGAAATGGAATTTTGAAGCGAAACAAAAGGATGGAGAATCTAAATAAAACAAAAGGTGTAAAAGCTTAGCTTTTACGCCTTTTTGTTGTTCTTTATAAAAAAGTAATTTTATAAAGAAATACAAAAAAGTAAGGAAACAAGAGGTAAAACGTGATAAAGAACAAAAAACGTTCGTTTTAAAGAAAATATGATGATTTTCACGATTTTTCAAACTAATCTAAATGTCCTATACTCAAAATAGTTATTCGTTAAAACGAACAAAAGAGAACGTTTATGAGGAACAAAAAAGTTTGCAACTCCTTATGTTCATCATAAGGGTTCAAAATAAAAAATTTTTAAGGGAAAAAGAGGAGGAAACAAAATGAGTCTTAAAAAGAAACTAGGTATGGGCGTAGCATCAGCTGCACTAGGATTAGCACTAATCGGGGGAGGTACATACGCGTATTTCAGTGATACAGCAGAAGCAACAGGCAACTTTGCAGCTGGAACATTGCAATTAAGTACAAATCCAACAGAAATTATTAATGTAACAAATATTAAACCAGGCGATACAATGCTTCGTTCTTTTGATTTAAATAATGATGGTTCATTGGATATTGCGAAGATTCTTTTGAAAACTAGTTACACAGTTACTGATGCAAAAGGCGGTAATACTGAAGATTTCGGTAAACATATTCGCGTAAATTTCCTATATAACGGAGATAAGGTCGATGATGTCATTTGGAATACTACATTAGACAAATTACAATCCTTGTCTCCAGATGTTATTGCAGGAAATATCTTCTCTCCATGGTTAGGTGAAAGAGGAGGTAAACTAGCTGCAGGAACTCATGATAAACTTTGGGTTCAATTTGAATTTGTAGACAATAAAGAAGATCAAAATCAATTCCAAGGCGATTCCCTACAACTTAAATGGACATTTGAAGGTAAACAAGGTGCTGGGGTAGCAAAATAATAAATAATTTTATGAGGAGGGTAGACTCATTCTACCTTCCTTAATCGATTAATATAAATGAATATCGATTTGTTTTTTTTAACGAATCGAACGTATACATATTTATGTAGGGTTGGTTAAAAAAAATAAAAAATATTCCATAAACACTTGGAAGGGGGAGTAACTATTAGAAACTCACGTCTTCGTAAGTTTAAAGGTAAAAATAGAAAAATAACTAATATAGTGAAAATCGTAGCTATTTGGTACATCGCCATATTTACCTGTTCCTATCTAACTTCAAACACCGGAGCCTATTTCAATGATGAAGATCATGTAAACGGTACAATCACAGCAGGTACATGGGAAGTTGAAGAACCTGATGATGGAAAATGGGATAAAAGTTCACTCAAATTTACTAATAATGATCAAAAAATCGCAAGTTGTGTTAAAACTACAATTACTACAACTATAAAGAACACTGGAAAAGAGATGAAGGGTACTTCAACGTTTGAAGTGTACTACGCAGAAAATGGAAATCCGAAAAAGGGATCGAAGATTGGTGAAGGTTCAATCGGTAAAATGGCCTCAGAAGAATCGAGTGATCTTTCATTTGATGTAAGTAAACCTGGGAATTATAAATTTAAGGCATTACAAAGAACAGGTCACCCAGGTAAGGGTGAATTATGGAGTGAAACAATTACTATCACATGTAATGAAGTGAAAACTTCAGACCCTGTAAATAATGATGATGATAAATCAAAATCAGATGAAACACTGAAAGACGATCAGAAAAATGAAACAACAAAACCTGATGATAAAAACGGAAATGATGAAACCAAGAAAGACAATCAAGATAAAAAAGAAGATTCCGATGATGATGCAAATAAAGATAAAAATGAAAAACAGGATCCTAAAGATTCAACAGAAAATACAGACCAAAAACAAGATCCAAATAAAAAAGATCAAACGACAACTACGGAACCAAAAGAACCGGAACCGAAAGATGGGGAATCAAATACAAAAACGGATGGTGACAAGTAATGAAAACAAAAAAAATCACAAAATGGATTAGTTCAATTATCACAACAATCTTATTTCTAGTCTTAGTTTTTATGCTATTCGTTGTGATATCCTCTAAAGCATCGGGCGGTGAACCACAATTTTTAGGTTATCAGTTAAAGACAGTATTATCTGGATCAATGGAACCGGGCATCAAAACCGGATCAATTATCGCCGTAAAACCTGCAGAAGATAAAACACATTTTAAAAAAGGCGATGTCATTACATTTAAAGCAGATGAAAAAACAATAGTGACTCATCGAATTATCGAAGTAAATGAAAATGGCAAAGACGTAATATATAGAACAAAAGGCGATAATAATAAAACGGCAGATATGGAACCGGTCCTGTCGCAAAATATATTAGCTAAATATACTGGATTTACCTTACCGTACGTAGGCTATTTCATTAATTTTTCACAATCAAAAAATGGAAGTGCCTTGCTGCTCATCCTACCGGGATTATTATTGCTCGGCTATTCAATTATTTCTATTTGGAGAGCGATTGCCCAAATTGATGACAAAAAGACTCCTCCGGAAAACATTGAAAAATCAGCATAATCGATTAGACGGGAGGTTCCCGTCTAATACATTTTTTTTACGAGGGTGGAGAGTGAATGAAAAAAATTCGAAAATGGGTCCCTCTAGTTTTATTGGTTTTTCTGCTAATGCCGTTCAGTCAAATTGCGGCAGCAACAACCGATGATGAAATTAATATTGAAACATCCCCGCATAAAATCTTATTTGATGTCGATAATATGAAACCAGGTGATTGGGCTGTAAGGGAATATACTATTCTTAATAATGGAAAACAAGATTTTGAATACACAGCCTCTGCTCATTTTAAGTCGGGGTCAAAAAAATTGTTTAAACAGTTGAAAATTGAAATATCTGATAAACATAGCGTATTATATAGTGGGAAACTTACCGATTTTGATGGCTTTGATTACCGAAAATTGGCCAAATCAGATAAAGAAACTCTTACCTTCAAAGTAGATTTTCCTGCAGAACTAGGAAATGAATATCAAGGATTAACGAGTAAATTTACAATTAAGCTCTATGTTAGAGGTACATTAGGCGGACTGTTACCAGCTGATGGAGGAGTATTGCCGAATACAGGAAGTAATATATTTAACCTTATCATTGGAGGCATGGTTTTGGTTATAGGCGGTGCGACACTGTATCTGTACCAACGAAAAAAATCCATCGATTTAAAAAAGATATAATAAGATGCGTATTCATTGAATACGCTATTTTTATAAATTGTATTTAAGAAAAAGAGGGAACTTAGATGAAGCAAATCATAACGTTAGTGATAACAATTTCCATAATCATATTTGCCTATACACAAAAAGAAGGAATGCTTCATCTGATTGAATCAGGGGAGAGCATGGCCATAATCATTAGCCTGCTTTTTGTAGCTTTGCTTGTTTTTTTTCCTGTTATGCCGTTTGCACTTGTTGCAGGGATAATAGGTTCTGTATTTGGTGTTTGGTTGGGAGCCATCATTTCTTTATGCGGCAGTGTTTTCGGATCAATGATTATGTTCTTTATGGCAAGATACGGATTCCAGCAATGGGTACAAAAAGTACTTGATAAATATCCGAAGGCGAGAGAATATGAAAGTATTTTTCAAAAAAATGCATTTCTCGGCATTCTGCTTTTACGTTTGGCTCCAATAATACCGGCACCATTACTGAATGTACTTTGTGGTGTCAGTGTGATTAGGTGGCCAATTTTCTTTATAGCCACCTTAATAGGAAAGTTTCCCGCAATTATTATTTTTACGTTTGCGGGTAGTTTATTTGCTAATAATAAGTTACTGTCAATCGCAATTTACGGGGCTTATTTTGTCATCATTACAGTCATCGCAACTATTCATATCCAAAAAAGAAAAATACAAGTGTAAATGGGGAGGTTCTATGATTGTTGCCAGTCAAGTCCTTAATATTGTGTAAAATCCTATACAATGTTTTCAACCTGTTATGATATTTGGGGTTAATCCTTCCCCTTTACATTTTTTGAGCGAAACTTCCATGCGTCTTTTACTCCATATCCAGTCAAGGGTGTCAAAGGTGGTTTTCCTTTGATAGCCTTGACTGGATATGGAATAATCCAAGAATGGAAGTTACCTTAAAAATGAAACATAGCTATCTCTTAATAGATTTTTGTTTTGAATATACGGTCTCTTGATAATGCATTAAAACAGCTCCAACTAAACGAAAAGCAGACTGTGTATTTGGAAAGATACGGATAACTCTTTCTCTTCGACGTACTTCTTGGTTTAAACGTTCAAGAGAATTTGTACTACGAATGTGGCATCGTATATCTTCCGGGTACTCCATGTATTGAATGGTATCTTCGAACCCTTCATCTAAAATAGAGAGTGCCTGTTTATACTTAGAATTTTCACCAAACTGATCCATCAGCTCCTCTTTACATTTCCGGGTGTCTTCGATAGTGACCGCTTCAAAAATACGCTTTATCATCATTCGAATATCGGCGGAGTCTTTTTAGGTAGTCTTTCAATGATATTTCGTTTAAAATGTACGTTACACCTTTGCCAGCTAGTTCCAATGAATTCTCGTTGAATGGCTTTTTGTAGTCCTTGATGAGCATCTGAAATCACTAACTTTGGAGATTGAAGACCTCGTGATTTAAGTTGTTTAAAAAAATGGCTCCAACTCTCAAAACTTTCAGCGTGATCTACACTTAGACCAAGTATTTCACGCTTTTTGTGATCCGTAATAGCTGTGGCAATATAAACAGCTTTAGAGACTACACGGTTATGTTCTCTAACTTTTATATACATTGCATCCAAAAAAACAAATGGATAGTATGTTATATTTAAAGGCCGTTTGGCCCAATCATTGACGATAGGATCAAGCTTCTGAGTAAGGGAAGAAACGAATGACTTCGAGATATTTTCGCCACAAAGTTGTTCTACTATGTGCGTAACCTTACGGGTAGAAACCCCATTGATAACCATCTCCAGCATAGAGAGAACTAAAGCCTGGTCGCACCGAGAATATTTTTCAAAAACGGAAGATGAAAACTCCCCATTTCGAGTTCTAGGCACTCTTAGTTTTATTTTACCGATACTCATGGTTAGTTCTCTTTCATAGTAGCCATTGCGGTAATCTAGACGTTCAGGAGAGCGTTCATAAGCGTCCGCATGTAAATAATCATCTCTTTCCTTTTCCATGTACTCATTTAAAACTAAAACAATCGCTGATTTAATAACTGCGTCAATATTGGAATTCAAAACAGATTCTTTTAAAAGATCCATATCTAGGTTAAACTGTAATTGGGTCATTTTATATTCCTCTTTTCATTGTTTATCGTCGTTGAAAACATTGTTTCCAAGAGGGATTAAAATGACTCTTTTCTTTTTACACAATTATATGGACTTAATCTTGTTGCCTTTCATTGTTTGGCAGCATTAAATATCATCGACGCAGTCATATCGTTTATTGGTCTAAAATTAGATTTGATACAAGAGGCAAACCCGTTAATGGGCTATATTTACAATCAACACCCATTCTTGTTCTTACTAGTGAAATTGTCGTTTTCCTTCCTATTATATAGTTTTCTTTATGCAAACAAAATACCTACAAAAAACATAGTGAAATACACGACGTATACGGCCGTTGTAGTCTATTCATTTGTTTTTTCACTTCATATATATTGGATTGTAAAAATATAAAAAGCGTTCATCTGAATGAACGCTTTTATTTATGATTATTTAATTTCCATTTATTAAATTCTAAAAACTCACGGAATTCATCTTTCGATACACCTGAATTCATTGCTTCCCGGACGAGAAGTTCCCAGTCTGAGTCAAGTTCGATTGCATCAGTCGCTTCGATTTCCTCATGTAATAAGGAATTAACGGAAATTCCTAAAACAGCAGCAATTTTTTCAAGAAATTGAACAGAAGGATTGGATTGGATATTTCGCTCAATGGAGCTTAAATATGATTTTGCAACTCCAGCCTTTTCTGCAAGTTCTGATAAAGATAATTGTTTTTGAAGTCGAAAATTTTTAATACGTTGACCAATCATACACATCTCACCTTCCTTCGATTTATTATAACATATAGCGAAGGAATTGTTTCATATTTAGAACAAAAAAAACGTGCACGATATGAACTATGTATCAATTTTTAAAATTTAACCTCCAGTTTATTTTTTGAAAAGTATTCTTTAATATCGGAAATACTCATCCCCATGTCAATTGCATCCAAAATTAAGTTCACCCATTCTTGATCTAACGACAATCCATCAACCTTTTGATTTTCCATTTTTATCCCCCTAAAATACGATAGTATTTAGGTAGTCCAGCCACCATAGCTGGGACAAAGGGTTTCTCTATGTCCCAATCCTTAGATCTGTGACTTTGCGTCCCCATTTTTCAATAGGTTTGCCCTTTTCTGATAAGAATTGCTTTCATTTTTACTATTACTTATAGTCTACTCCCTACAAATGTGAGTATATAGGATTAGAAAATAAGATACTCGTATAATTTGTCGATGTCGAAAATGCGTTTATTTGCGGCGTATGGAATAAAAAAATTGTAGAAAATCAAATAATTTTGTATTTTGATGTAAATAAAAGTCGATTAACTAGATTTTTTAGGTAGTTTTAAAGACTATTACTCATAAAAATAATACTCGAAAGTAATATATTTTGTCGAAAATCACATAAAGTTGTTGAAATGTTTTTTGAGATTATTCTGTTTATTTATAAAAACGTCTTTTTGAGAATGTCTCTAATCATCTATGGGCGGTGTATTTCTGTTGTTTAGTCAATTTAACCAATAATTCGCGTTCTTCTTTTGTTAGGGGGTTTTTCTGAACCGCTTTGGCATTTTCTCTAATTTGCTCAATATTGCTGGCACCGGTAATCACAGAAGCTACAGAACTATTCGATAAATTGTATTGTAGAGCAAGTTCAGTCATATTGCGGTTTCCCATCAATAATTTATTTTTGATTTCTTTCATTATTTCAACTAATTCATGATACGAATAATCTAAATACCCTTTGTCCGAAATCTTTTCAAAGCTTCTTTCACTTAATATCCCTTTCGCAACAGGTCCTCTAGTCACAGCACTAACAGCGTGTTCTTTTAAAAGAGGGAGTATGTCTTCCTCTGGACGACGATCTAATAAACTATATTGGACCATAACACTTACAATACTCGATTTTTGCACGTATTCACGGATGACATTTGGGCGAATGGAGGAGATGCCGTAATATCTGATTAATCCTTCCTTTTTGAGTTCTTCGAATGCTTCGATAGTTTCATCAATAGGATCCTCAATTGTGCCACCGTGCAATTGATATAAATCGATATAATCCGTCTGCAGACGGTGAAGACTATTTTTCACCGCTTCTTTAATATAAGCTTTGGAAGGATCCCAATTCCAACTTGTTTTATCATCAGTCCAGCAATTTCCTACCTTTGTTGCAATAATGACTTGATCACGAACAGATTTTAATGATTTTCCAACAATTTCTTCATTTAATCCAAAGTCATATAAATCGGCAGTATCAAAATAATTAATTCCTTCATCAATAGCTGCTTTCACAATCTCCTTTGCGGTTCGTTCATTGGTCCCTAAGGACATACAACCGAGCCCTAACTCTGATACAAATAATTCGGAAGTTCCTAATTGATTTTTATTCATGAAAAATTAGTCCTTTCTTTCACTAGTAGAACTTATTCTATCGAAAAAAAGTGCGGAAAACCACTAATTGTTACTGTCCTGTTTTTTTTATCCAATCACTAACATACTTATGCTTTTTCGCATAAAATTTAAGACTCTCTCTAATTTCCCAAGCTTTACCGCTCAAAATTACCCCTTTTGGTTGAATATAAATCTTCATTCGTATCCGCTCCTTGAAGAATTTTCGGTAGATTTTTTCGCATTTTTCTTTTTGTGTTAAAATGTATGAATAATGTCCAAGATTAGAACAGGGAGCAGATAAAATGCATAAATTCACCGAAAAAACATTGAAGACCGAAAAAATATTTGAAGGAAAAGTGGTTCATTTACAAGTTGATGAAGTTGAACTTCCAAACGGAAAAACATCAAAACGTGAAATCATTAAACATCCAGGAGCAGTTGCTGTCCTAGCTGTCACCAATCAAAATAAAATTATTTTAGTTGAACAATTTCGAAAACCAATGGATAAGGCAATAATTGAGATTCCTGCTGGTAAATTAGAGCCGGGAGAGGAGCCGATTATCACTGCAGCAAGAGAATTAGAAGAAGAAACAGGCTATGAGTGTGAAGCTTTAGAACACATCATCTCCTTTTACACAGCACCGGGATTTGCCGATGAAATATTACATCTCTATTTTGCAAAAGGGTTAAAAAAGAAAGAGCATCCAAAAAGTGCAGATGAAGACGAATTTGTGGAGTTGATGGAGGTTACCTTGGAAGAAGCAGTCAAATTAGTCGAACAACAAAAGATTTGTGATGCGAAAACAGCATATGCAATCCAATATTTACAATTAAAAGAGGCGAAAAAGAATTGAATAAGTACTTTGTTGATCTGCATATTCATATCGGACGAACAAAAACAGGGAAACCTGTTAAAATAACAGCTTCAAAAACATTGACACTTACCAATATTTTACGCGCGGCAAAACTTCCTAAAGGACTTGATTTGATAGGTGTCATTGATTGTCATTCACCTGAAGTGATTGCTGAAATTGAAGATTTACTACAAAACGGAGAACTAGTTGAAATGGAGGATGGCGGTTTTCGATTTCAAGATTCGGTCACACTCATTCCAGGGGTAGAGATTGAAGTAAATGATGAGAATTGTAAAGGACCACTCCATGTACTAGGTTATTTTCCTTCTCTTAAGAAAATAAAAGAATTTTCTAATTGGTATACAGGAAAAGTGAAAAATAATCAATTGAGCACCCAACGAATACGTGAAGATGCACGGACTTTGCAGAAAAAAATTAAAGAGTTGGATGGGATTTTTATTCCAGCTCATGTGTTTACGCCATTTAAAAGCCTTTATGGGAAAGGTGTAGAATCATCTTTAGCAGAAGTCTTAGATCCCAATTTAATTGATGCTATTGAGCTTGGTCTTAGTTCCAATACGGAAATGGCAGATCATATTGAAGAATTACATAATTATACATTTGTCAGTAATTCTGATGCACATTCACTGGCAAAAATCGCACGCGAGTACCAAGTAATGAAATTGGAGGAACCGACCTTTCTTGCATTGAAAAAAGCACTACACCATGAAGATGGTAATGAAATTGTCGCGAATTATGGATTAAATCCTTATTTAGGAAAATACCATGAAACTACTTGTGCGAAATGTTATGCGAAAAAGATTGGTGATAAATGTGAACAGTGTGGATCTACCCAGTTTACTAAAGGGGTGGCGGATCGTATTAAAGAATTAACTACGGCAATTTCGGTACCAGACCGGCCACCATATATTCACCAAGTTCCACTAGATTTCTTGCCGGGTTTAGGACCAAAAACGATGGCAAAATTACTAGATCATTTCGGAACAGAAATGAATATCCTTCATAATGTCCCGAAAAAGGAAATCGAAAAACTAGTGAAAATGGACCTAGCTGAATTAATTATCAAAGCAAGAAATGGTGACTTACAGTTATCTGCTGGTGGCGGCGGGCAGTACGGGAAAGTGTCTAAGAAATAATAAATATTTAGACACAATTTTAGTCCGCCTTGTGAAATAACGGAGGGTATTATGGAAGATAAGTATTATTTACAATTAATTAAGGAAATCGCAGTACGTTTTGATGAAGAAAAAATTCCATATCATTTTATCGATTCCACGTCATTATGGTTGCAAGATGTGGAAGTGGATCATTTGCAAACGGTATTCGTTCAAGTTCAGTGGGATCTTTTTGACACTTCCTATCAGATTTTCCATCATTTCGAGCAAATAGGCAAGGGAAGAAATGAGACATCCGCTTTTTATAAAGTAAAGTCGGAAGATTACTCGATCCATGTACATTGTGTTTTTAATACGACGATTAAAACAGATCCTTATCGAATCGAAATAATGAAGGAAAATCAATTGTTTTACTGTATATCTTTGTATAAATATCTCTATTTTGACTCAAAAAAGATCAATACGTTGGAAATAGAAGCATATTTAGCGAGAGAACAAGATAAGGTAACCAAGCAAAATGAAGTAGCATGGAATCAAAATAATTATACAGCACTTCTAAAACGTTATGGTGCACCCGAAGAAGTAGTCAAAAAAATAATTGAAAATCCGAAATGGAGACTTCATCCTTTTTATAAATATCTTGAACCTTTAGCTAATAAAAAGGTGCTTCATTTATTAGGATCAAACGGGATAAAGGGCGTGGCTATGTCATTACTTGGGGCGGATGTTACGGTAGTTGATTTTTCAAAAGAAAATAAAATGTTCGCAATGGAACTAAGTGATGCGGCAGAAACAAAGCTTTCATATGTAGTTTCAGATGTATTGTCATTACCGATTGAGGAATTTCATAATCAATTCGATATTGTTTTAATGGAGCTAGGGGTGCTTCATTACTTTATTGATTTGAATAAGTTAATGCAAAAAATTCATCAACTATTACGGAAAAAAGGTCATTTTATTTTACATGAGTTCCATCCAATTTCAACAAAACTAATTACTTCAACGGGGAAGAAACATAAAGTTACTGGCAATTATTTTGATCCAACTATTGAAAATAACCATGTTGCCTTTACAAAACATATGCCAGATGAAGAAAAAGCAAATTTACAACATGTTCTCCAACGAAAATGGACGTTAAGTGAAATAATAACCTCTACAGCACAAGCACAACTTATGATTGAAACATTAGAGGAAGAACCCAATCATAAAATTTCAGACATTGGATTGCCAAAAACATATACATTAGTTGCAAAAAAGCTGTAGCCGTTTTTAGCTACAGCTTTTATTTACAGATAAGAAAGTAAATTTTGTAGGATTAATGTTTCTAATAAATATCTGCTTTGTCTAGCAAGGCGCTTGCGCTTTTCTTATTGTCTAGCTCCAGCGCCTATCGACTAGAAAACTTCCGAACTTTTCCTTACGATAAGTCAACATCGATTCGCCTTGCAGGCTTATCGTGTTTCCTTTATCTCAGTCAAAGTCCTTCCAGTTTTTACGTCGATGAGCAAGGCGCTTGCGCTTTTCTATTTGTCTAGCTCCAGCGCCTATCGACTAGAAAACTTCCGAACTTTTCCTTACGATAAGTCAACATCGATTCGCCTTGCAGGCTTATCGTGTTTCCTTTATCTCAGTCAAAGTCCTTCCAGTTTTTACGTCGATGAGCAAGGCGCTTGCGCTTTTCTTATTGCCACTCATTCTTTAACATTGAAAAAATACATGTACTCCGAAGTGTTGTTCCATCTACGCTTGTTTCGTTATTGCGAAGAATGCCTTCTAAAGTAAATGATAAACGTTCGGCAACTTTACGCGAACGGATATTTAATGAATCACAGCGAATTTCGATTCTTTCAGCTTCTAAATGATTAAAGGCAAAACTCGTAAGCCCCTTTACTGCCTCTGTAATGTAACCATTATTCGACTGACGACTATCTTGCCAGTAACCAATTTCAAATCGTTTTGCTTCCCAATTTATTCGGTGTAAACCAGTCGATCCTATAAATACATTATCTCGTTTTCGGTAAATATGGAGTCTAAAATCATTCCGTTTAATAAATTCCGCATATGAAGTTCGTATTCCCTCCTCAATATCGTCTAACTGTTGATCTCGGTTAGCAAATGGAAGCCATTTTTTTAATTCTTCACGTGAATAATTAATTGCATCAAAAAGAATTTTTCCATCACCTGGTAAACAAGGTCGAATATATAGTCGTTCGGTTTCAATTCTATCGGGAAAATCTATTAATATTGGTTTCATTACAATCCCCCTAAAATTATTTACAAAATTATAACTCTTCAAAAAGTAAATATGCAAGAGAAAAATAATAGACAAGATAGGCATATCAAAAGAAATTGCGCATAAGGTGATAATAAGAGATTTTTTATCTAATATAGTAGGAGGAAGTAAAATGCGGAAAAACCAGTCGTTCTCTAATCCTATCATTCGTCATGTACAAGAATATTCCTCAATTTACTCATTTATCATTGTCCTTTTTTTAATGGGAGTCGTTTTTGGTGCGGTTATTGTTAATAGTTTATCTTTTGATCAGAAAGATGATCTATATTATTATTTAAATCAATTTTTCGGACAAGTATCAGATGGGAAAGTTGCTGCACCTTCTGATTTATTTCGATTAAGCTTTCTTCATAATGTTAAGTTTCTAGGATTAATGTGGATATTAGGAATATCGATTATTGGTTTACCAATTATTCTTATATTATTATTTATTAAAGGGATTGTCGTTGGATTTTCCGTTGGTTTTCTTGTAAATCAAATGGGTTGGGGGGGCTTTTTGCTTTCATTTGTAACAGTTCTTCCTCAAAACTTTTTTATTATTCCGATGTTTATTTTTATCGCAGTAATGGCTGTCGGTGTTTCTTTAAAATTAATTCGTAAAATCTTTATCAAACAAAATATAGGTTTTCATATTTTTCCTATGTTGGCCCAGTATGTCATTGCTTTTGTTTTCGCTGTAGGTATCATTTCATTAGCTGCAGGTGTAGAAGCCTATCTTTCGCCGACACTGATGAAAAGCGTTATGTCATATGTTAATAAATAATAATTATTAAATGATAAAAGCTACTTTTTAAATGTGATAATAATTTTATTTTGCATCTTTTCTCTCGCTTCTGTTATAATTATATCGATAGTGGCGAGGGAGGATACTTCAATGGAAAGTCGTGTCGATAGAATAAAAAAACAATTACATTCTGCAAGTTATAAACTAACGCCGCAACGTGAAGCAACCGTTAGAGTGTTGTTGGAAAACGAAGAAGATCATTTGAGTGCAGAAGATGTTTACCTCCTTGTTAAAGAAAAGTCGCCAGAGATTGGGTTAGCAACCGTTTATCGTACACTAGAACTTTTAACAGAACTAAAGGTTGTAGATAAGATTAATTTTGGTGATGGTGTATCACGATATGATTTAAGACAAGAGGGAGCTGCACACTTTCATCATCATTTGGTTTGTATTGAATGTGGTGCGGTGGATGAAATCCAAGAAGATTTACTTGAAGATGTTGAAGCAATTGTTGAAAAACGCTGGAATTTTAAAATTAAAGACCATCGCTTAACCTTTCACGGGATATGCTGGCGCTGTCAAGATAAAGAAAATAACGAAGACGAATCTTAGAAAAACCTTTTCATTAGTGAAAAGGTTTTTTAGGTATAATTTTTTGTTCCTTTGGCATAGCTTGTATTAGAATAGTTCAAATTATTAGCGAAGGGAACGGACAATTTCATGTCTTGGATTAAAATGATTGTACGCACATTAAAGGTTTTTATTTTGTTTACCGGATGCACTTTACTCTTTTATTATGGTATTATGTGGGTAAATCAAGAATATGAAGATTATCATCGATATGATGAACCAAAAGGTACAGCGGTAAAGGTAAATTCGGTAAATCAAGAAGATTCCAATTGGTTTAACCGCCTATTATTGTTTTATTTAGATGGGGAGTAATAAAATGCTTGATCGTTTAAGAGATTTTATACATTTTATGATAGTAGAAAAAGGATTATCTAAAAATACGGTTGTATCCTATGAAAGAGATTTAAAAAGTTATATAAACTACATGCAAAAAGTGGAACAAATTGAAACATTAAACGGAATCACTCGTGTGCATATCGTCCACTTTTTAAATCATTTAAAACAACAAGGAAAGTCGGCTAAAACACTTGCGCGCCATGTTGCATCTGTCAGATCATTTCACCAATTTCTTTTAAGAGAAAAAGCAACAGACAGTGATCCGTCCGTTCATATAGAAACCCCGCAAACGGAGAGAAATTTACCAAAGGTTTTAAGTTTATCAGAAGTCGAAGCCTTATTAGATGCTCCATCAGAAACAGGGGCATTGCCGTTAAGGGACAAGTCTATGTTAGAGTTATTATATGCAACAGGAATGCGCGTGAGTGAACTGATAAATCTTAATTTAGATGATCTTCATTTAACAATGGGGTTTGTAAGGTGTCTAGGAAAAGGAAATAAAGAAAGAATCATTCCAATTGGTAAGACAGCTTCTACAATATTAGAAACCTATTTAAAAGATAGTAGACCAAAGCTTCGGTCGAAACAATATCAAACGGAAGCCCTCTTTTTAAATCACCTTGGCAATCGCTTAACAAGGCAAGGTTTTTGGAAAATATTGAAAGGCTTAGCTAGAAAGGCGAATATCCAAAAAGAGCTTACGCCACATACATTGCGCCATTCGTTTGCGACGCACTTGTTGGAAAATGGAGCTGATTTAAGAGCAGTACAAGAAATGCTTGGACATGCAGATATATCTACGACACAAATATATACACACGTATCGAAAACAAGATTAAAAGATGTATATTCGAAACACCATCCCCGAGCATAATAGATTGCGAGAACCACTATTTTTTTAGTGGTTTTTTCAATTGAAGGATTTAGTTGTAGATTTGCTCATTCCTTTGGTAAAATAGAGTTGTCAGACCTCTTACCTTGAAAAGTGGTCTACTGAATCACTGGTTAACTTTTCGCATGGAGGGTAAGATATTTTTGTTAGAATGTAACCGTTTTAAATATTATTTGAAAGGAATGAATTGAGTTGAGTAATTATACATATAAGCGAGTTCATCTTATTGTAATGGACTCTGTAGGAATTGGTGAAGCACCGGATGCAGAAAAATTTAATGATTTAGGTTCGGATACATTCGGACATATTGCTGAAAAAATGAATGGACTTCATATGCCGAATATGGAGAAACTAGGTCTTTCTAATATTCGTGAGATTCAAGGGATTAAAAAAGCCGATAAACCACTTGCCTATTATACTAAAATGCAAGAAGCATCAAATGGGAAAGATACAATGACTGGCCACTGGGAAATTATGGGATTGAATATTTCTACCCCATTCCAGGTCTTTCCGAATGGCTTTCCAGATGAATTAATTTCTGAATTAGAGGAAAAATCCGGTCGTAAAATCATCGGAAATAAACCCGCCAGTGGGACAGAAATTTTAGACGAATTAGGAAAAGAACATATGGAAACAGGTGCACTAATTGTTTATACATCGGCAGACTCGGTATTACAAATCGCTGCTCATGAAGAAGTAGTTCCACTAGAAGAACTTTATAAAATATGTGAGATTGCCAGAAAATTAACATTAGACCCTAAATATATGGTAGGTCGTATTATTGCTCGTCCATTTATTGGTGAGCCGGGCAAGTTCACGAGAACACCAAACCGTCACGATTACGCATTAAAGCCATTTGATCGTACTGTAATGAATGAATTGAAGGATAATGAATATGATGTCATTGCTTTAGGAAAGATTTCTGACATTTATGATGGTGAAGGTGTAACAGAAGCAATACGTACAAAATCAAATATGGATGGAATGGATAAATTTATTCAAACATTTGATAAGGAATTTACTGGATTAAGCTTTATAAATTTAGTTGATTTCGATGCATTATATGGGCACCGTCGTGATCCAATTGGATACGGCAAAGCATTAGAGGAATATGATGCTCGGTTACCTGAGGTTTTTGAAAAAATGTCTGATGATGATCTCCTTATTATTACGGCCGATCATGGGAACGATCCTGTTCATCATGGGACTGATCATACGCGTGAATATGTCCCTTTATTAATTTATTCAAAACGTTTTAACGGTGGGACAGAACTACCACTGAGAAAGACATTTGCAGATATAGGGGCAACGATAGCAGATAATTTCAATGTAAAGTTACCTGAATTTGGAACGAGTTTCTTAAAGGATATTAAAGAATAGAGGGGGAAAACCGGGTGGAATACAAATTAATTGAACAAGCGTCATTATTTTTAAAAGAAAAGTATAGCAAAAAACCAAAGATAGGTCTTATTTTAGGTTCTGGTCTTGGGGTACTCGCAGATGAAATTGAAAACCCGTTAAAAATTCAATATAAAGACATTCCTAATTTTCCGATTTCAACCGTTGAAGGGCATGCAGGTCAATTAGTATTTGGAAAATTAAGCGGTAAAGATGTTGTTGCGATGCAAGGAAGATTCCATTATTACGAAGGATATTCATTTGATCAAGTAACATTTCCGGTTCGAGTCATGAAAGAACTTGGTGTTGAAGTGTTAGTTGTGACCAATGCTGCAGGTGGTGTGAACAAGGATTACGAACCGGGGGATCTCATGATTATTTCTGATCATATTAATAATATGGGCAGTAACCCTCTTATCGGACCAAATGACTCAAGGTTTGGTGCGCGATTCCCTGATATGTCTGAGGCATATAATAAAGAATTACGTTCACAAGCTAAAGAAATAGCAAGTCAACTTAACATTAAAATTCAAGAAGGAGTATATGTAGGAAATACAGGTCCAACCTATGAAACTCCGGCAGAGGTTCGGATGATTCGGACATTAGGGGGAGATGCAGTAGGGATGTCGACGGTCCCTGAAGTTATTATCGCTAGACATGCTGGTTTAAAAGTTCTAGGAATATCCTGTATTTCCAATATGGCCTCTGGGATATTAGATCAGCCATTAACACATGATGAAGTCATAGAAACGACGGAAAAAGTCCGAGCGGATTTTCTTACATTTGTGAAAGAGATTGTCAAAAACATACAAGTTGGTGAAGAATAATGAGAATGGTCGATTTAATAGAAAAAAAACGAGATGGAAAAGAGCTTACATCCGAGGAAATTCAATTTATTATAGAAGGTTACACGAATAATACGATACCGGATTATCAAATGAGTGCATTAACGATGGCTATTTATTTTCAAGGAATGAATGAACGTGAGCGAGCAGATTTAACGATGGCAATGGTTCATTCCGGAGATACCATTGATTTATCCGCGATTGAAGGGGTAAAAGTAGATAAACACTCCACCGGAGGTGTTGGCGATACAACAACATTGGTTTTGGGACCTTTGGTAGCAGCTTTAGGAGTACCAGTAGCAAAAATGAGCGGTAGAGGCCTGGGACATACGGGCGGTACAATTGATAAACTAGAAGCAGTTAAAGGATTTCACGTTGAAATCGAAAATGATGAATTTATTCGGCTTGTTAATGAAAATAAACTTGCCGTTATTGGTCAAAGTGGCAATCTAACACCGGCAGATAAAAAATTATATGCACTAAGAGATGTAACCGGAACAGTAAATAGCATTCCATTAATCGCTAGTTCAATTATGAGCAAAAAAATTGCAGCAGGTGCTGATGCCATTTGTTTAGACGTGAAAACCGGTGCTGGCGCATTTATGAAAACAATCGAGGATTCACGCGAGTTAGCTAAGGCGATGGTGAATATAGGGAATAATGTTGGTAGAAAAACGATGGCAGTTATCTCAGATATGAGCCAACCACTTGGTTATGCGATTGGAAATGCACTTGAAGTGAAAGAAGCGATTGATACATTGCGTGGGGAAGGGCCAGATGATTTAACTGAATTATGTTTAACACTTGGAAGTCATATGGTTTATCTTGCTGGAAAGGCAACGACTCTTGAAGAAGCACGTGAAAAACTTTTAGAAGTCATCTCGAATGGTAAAGCCCTTGAATCATTTAAAACATTTTTACAATCTCAAGGTGGGGATCCTGAGGTAGTTGATAATCCTTCGAAATTACCACAGGCAAAATATACATTTGATTTACCTTCACTAGAAGATGGATATATTTCTGAAATTATTGCAGACGAAATCGGCACGGCAGCAATGATGTTAGGTGCGGGACGTGCAACGAAAGAATCAATCATTGATTTAGCGGTGGGAATTGTTCTTCATAAAAAAATTGGAGACGAAGTGAAAAAAGGTGAATCTTTACTAACAATATATTCTAATCAAGAAGAAATTGAAGATGTAAAACAAAAGCTGTATGACAATATTATAATGTCAAAACAAAAAGTTACCGCTCCGATCTTGATTCATGAAGAGATTGGCAAGGATTAATTTTTACTACTACTAAAATCGAAATGGGTCAGTTCATTTATGAACTGACCCATTTTTATTTTTAACTGTATAAAAAAGCTAGAGATGGAAAAAATGGTGCTATGTATCTTGTTTAAAAAGAAAATCTTCGGAGGGGTCCAAATGAAAAAAGGTATAAGTATTCTAGTTATTTATTTTTTAATGGCATCCATCATCACTTCTCAAGTGAAAGCTGCCGAAAAAACGACCGAATTAGCTTCGGATGCGAAATCAGCTATTTTAATTGAACGGGACACAGGCTCAGTTTTATATGATAAAAATAGTCATGAAAAGCTTCCACCCGCATCGATGACAAAAGTGATGACCATGATATTGATAATGGAAGCCCTTGAGCAAAAAAAGATTACTTTAAATGAAAAAGTACGTACAAGTGAATTTGCTGCATCAATGGGAGGATCTCAAATATTCCTTGAACCGGGCGAAGAAATGACAGTTGAAGAAATGTTAAGAGGAATTTCGATTGGTTCAGCTAACGATGCATCTGTTGCTATGGCTGAAAAGATAGCTGGCAGTGAAGAAGAATTTGTAGAAATGATGAACAAAAAAGCAGCAGAACTAGGACTTAAAGATACAAAATTTCAAAATGCTACAGGACTTCCTGAAAAAGACCATTATAGCTCAGCTTATGACATGGCTTTAATGGCGAAAGACCTATTAAGACACGAAAATATTACAAATTTCACAGGTAAATATGAGTCCTATTTACGCGAAAATACGGATAAAAAGTTTTGGCTGGTGAATACGAACAAACTTGTAAAATTTTATCCTGGGGTAGATGGTCTTAAAACAGGTTTTACAAATGAGGCGAAATTTTGCTTAACAGCTACTGCCAAGAAAAACGGAATGCGCGTTATTGCCGTTGTATTTGGAGCACCTTCGACAAAGATTAGAAATGCTCAAGTAACTAAAATGCTAGATTATGCTTTTGCTATGTATTCAACTCACCCGTTATTTAAAAAAGGTCAATCATTAGGGAATTTAAAGGTTAGTAAGGGAGATACAAAACAAATACAAGCTATTACGAGTGAACCGATTTCTGTTTTAACTAAAAAGGGTGAAAAAATCGATCACCTTAAAAAATCGATAAAATTGAATGAAAAGTTAAAAGCACCAATCAAAAAAGGTGATCAAATAGGTACAATAACAGTGAAAAAAGACGGAAAAATCCTTGTTCAATCAAAACTTGTTGCAAATAAGGATGTAAAACAAGCCGGATGGTGGAAATTATTCAAACGTTCCTTTGGTATGTTTACTAAAAGCTAATTAATCTAGAGAGGTAATCAAGGTAAATATCGCCTTTCTATAGTCGAACGAAGACTAATTATGACGATATTCTTCTAGTTTTGTCGGGAAGAAGGAGAATTACAATAAAAAATCGAATTGACTCATTATAAAGCTAAAAGGAGGCTTTGAAATTGAGTCTATCGATTGATTTAGAAGTGAAAAAAGATGTACTTTGCATTCGTTTAAAAGGAGAATTAGACCATCATACAGCTGAAACATTAAGGGAAAATGTATCAGGAGCGATTGAAAAATTTCATATCCAACACCTTGTCTTAAATCTTGAGCAATTATCATTTATGGATAGCTCTGGTCTAGGAGTCATTCTAGGAAGATATAAACAAATCAAACAAAAAAATGGCGAAATGGTCGTTTGTGCAATCTCACCAGCTGTAAAACGTCTTTTTGAGATGTCTGGACTATTTAAGATTATACGTTTAGATGAATCAGAACAGTTTGCACTGGAAAGATTGGGGGTTGCGTAATAGATGAGAAATGAAATGCAAATTCAATTCACAGCATTAAGTCAAAATGAGTCATTTGCCAGAGTCACTGTGGCAGCATTTATTGCCCAATTGGATCCTACAATTGATGAACTAACTGAAATAAAAACAGTTGTCTCAGAAGCAGTAACAAATTCTATTATTCATGGATATGAAGGGAATCCTGCGGGAATGGTCTATATTTCAGCAGCCATTGAAGATGGTGTGGTTGAATTGGTGATACGTGATGAGGGAATTGGTATTCCTGATATTGAGGAAGCAAGACAACCTTTATTCACTACTAAGCCGGAATTGGAACGTTCAGGAATGGGATTTACCATTATGGAAAACTTTATGGACGACATAGAAATAGAATCACAACCTAGAGTAGGCACCATTATTCGTTTAAAAAAGCATATGGCCTTCAAAAAAGCCTTATGTAATTAAGGAGTCGTGCCTATGGATGTGGAACTTAAGAAAGAGAAAACTCAAAGCTTTCTGAAGGATCATGAAGTAAAAGACTTAATTCAAAAAAGCCAGGATGGAGATCAAGTAGCGCGTGACCAACTCGTTGAAAAGAATATTCGACTCGTATGGTCAGTCGTGCAACGTTTTTTAAATCGTGGCTATGATCCTGATGATTTATTTCAAATAGGCTGCATTGGATTATTGAAATCTGTTGATAAATTTGATTTATCGTATGATGTTAAGTTTTCGACATATGCTGTTCCGATGATTATCGGAGAAATACAACGATTTTTACGTGATGATGGAACAGTGAAGGTGAGCAGGTCATTAAAGGAAATTGGTAACCGTATCCGCAAAGCCAAAGATGAATTAACAAAAAGTTTTGGAAGAGTACCTACTGTAAACGAAATTGCTGATTTTCTTGAAATTTCGCCTGAAGATGTCATTATGGCACAAGAGGCTAGCAGAACCCCATCCTCAATTCATGAAACGGTCTACGAAAATGATGGAGATCCTATAACGTTATTGGATCAAATCGCTGATCAAAATGATCAGAAATGGTTCGACAAAATTGCTTTAAAGGAAGCCATTAGAGGACTGGATGAACGGGAACGATTAATTGTTTATTTGCGGTACTATAAGGACCAAACACAATCCGAGGTTGCGGAACGATTAGGGATTTCGCAAGTACAGGTATCTAGATTAGAGAAAAAAATATTAGAGCAAATGAAAGATCGCATGGGTTCATAACCTATGCGATTTTTTCATGAATGAAAATAATGTTTTTCCACATACTACTATGTATCAAACACAAACTATTTAGGGGTTGAAGGAAATGGAAAGTTTGATTTATTTGCGTCTTCGTCATCGTGTAGAAGTGAGACCTGATAGCATAATTAAACTTTCAGATATCGCACAGGTTATTGCACCGGAAAATGATCTGGCAGATTTAAATAACCTGCCCGTTTATCAAGTGACAAAAATAGATAAGAGTTCCGCAGTAATCGATATTATGGAGGTAATCAATGTTATTACAAAAAATTATGGTGCAGTTGATATACAAACCGTTGGTCCCACTCAGACAATTATTGAAATTATTTATAAGAAAAAAAACGTGTCAATTCCGTTTTTCATAGTGATCTGGATTCTCCTTTTTATAGGCTCTGCGTTGGCAATTATGAATTTTCATGAAGATGTTAGCATGAGAATAGTCCATCAGAAAATTTACCGTATGATCACTGGAAATGAGGTATCAAAACCGTTAATCCTTCAAATTCCCTACTCAATCGGCCTAGGTTTGGGGATGATTATTTTCTTTAATCATATTTTTAAAAAACGCTTCAATGAAGAACCTAGTCCGTTGGAAGTAGAAATTTTTAATTATCAGCAGGATGTCGACAATTATGTCACTTTAAATGAAAACAAAGAAAGCATTAAGCGACTTGACGATGATAAATAGCATTCTTTTTTTCATTATTGGTCTTTCAGGCGGGTTAATCGTAGGCTGCGGCTTAGTAGCGTTTTTATCAGTACTTGGGATTATTCCAAGATTAGTACAAATATCAAAAACAGCAAAAATGGTGTATTTGTACGAATGGGCGTTCGTATTAGGTTCAATCTTAGGAGGCTGGGCTCAATTAAGGGATGTTACTTTCCATTTAACAGTTCTGTTACTTATTCCTATCGGATTGGGGTGTGGTGTGTTTGTTGGAATGCTTGCTGCAGCTTTAACGGAAGTAATCAATGTGATTCCGATATTAACTAAGCGAATAGGAATTGATGGGCATTTAATTATCGCTTTAATGGCAATTGTTTTTGGGAAAGTATGTGGTTCATTATTTCATTGGATCTATTTCGTCGATCATTAAAAATATTTCACAATAATATCTATGTAAAAAACTTTAAATGGAAAGGATTTTCGTATGAATAGTAAACGAAAGGTGATATTAATTACAGATGGTGATGATTATGCCAGAAAAGCGATTGAAACGATTGCAAAAGATATCGGCGGCAGATGTATTTCACAGTCATACGGAAACCCTTCTCATTTATCTGGACTAGAAATCGTTAACCAAATTAAAAAAGCACCAATTGATCCAGTGTTAGTTATGTTTGATGATAGCGGTTTTATAGGTGAGGGAAAAGGGGAGGAGTCATTAATGTTCGTGGCAACACATCCCGATATTGAAGTGCTAGGTGTTATCGCTGTTGCTTCAAAAACCCATCAAGCGGAATGGGCAAAAGTCGATATTTGTATTGACAGAGAAGGCAACTTAACCCCATACGGTGTCGATAAATATGGTATTCCAGAAATGGAATTAAAAAAAATTAATGGGGACACCGTTTATTGCCTTGATCAATTAAATGTACCAATTATTGTGGGCATTGGAGATATAGGAAAGATGGGAAAAATTGATCATTATACGAATGGATCTCCGATTACGAGAAAAGCGGTTGATTTAGTATTAGAAAGGAGTGGGTATTATGGCGACAAATGACCTAAATAGGAAAGAACCAATACCCAAAAATATCGAGGAACTTGAGAAGATATTTGAAAAAAGAATGGGGTTAGGCGTAAGTTTTGATCTAGGTGTCCGACATATAAAAGTGTTAAAAAAGAATATTCAAATTTATTACATTAATGGTTTAACTGATACGATATTTATCATCCATATTTTACGGGAATTAGTAGATTTAAATGATACAGAACGCCTATCTAGTCGAATATACGATATAATCCAAAATCGAATAGTAAATCAATCAGTAGAAATAGTGAAAACGATTGATGAAATGACTGATCAAGTATTATCTGGATTGATTGCCATTGTTGTAGAGGGTGAAAGCGAAGCAATTATTGTCGATGTGAGAAGTTATCCAGGAAGACAACCAATGGAACCTGATACAGAAAAGGTTGTTCGTGGATCGCGCGATGGTTATGTCGAAAATATTATCGTCAATACGGCTCTTACAAGAAGAAGAATTCGTGACGAGCGCCTGCGATTTGAAATTATGAAGGTAGGGGAACGTTCGAAAACGGACATAGCTATTGGCTATATTGAAGGTGTAGCAAACCCTGATTTAGTAAAAACGGTTAAAAAGGAATTACAAACAATTGATGTTGATGGAATTACAATGGCAGATAAAACGATTGAAGAGTTTCTTTTAAAACAAGGATATAATCCTTATCCACTCGTCAGATATACCGAGAGAGCTGATGTCGGTTCCATTCATCTTCTTGAGGGGCATGTGTTAATTTTTATTGATACTTCTCCTAGTGTTATGGTTACACCTGCAACCTTTTTTCACCATCTTCAGCATGCTGAGGAGTACAGGCAAGCAGCAGCAGTTGGAACCTTTATTCGTTGGATTCGCTTCTTGGGAGTACTTGCTTCACTTTTCTTACTTCCCGTATGGTATTTATTTGCAATTGAACCTAGTTTATTGCCTGAGCATTTGGAATTCATTGGACCAAATAAACAAACGAATATTCCGTTAATCTTACAATTATTTATTGCTGATATGGGTATTGAATTTTTAAGAATTGCTGCCATACATACACCAACCCCTTTGGCTACAGCGATGGGATTAATTGCTGCGGTATTAATTGGCCAAATTGCTGTTGATGTTGGTTTATTTGTACCTGAAGTCATTCTATATGTTTCTGTTGCTGCCATTGGAACCTATGCAACCCCAAGTTATGAATTAAGTGTCGCAAATAAAATTAGTAGAGTATTTTTGTTATTGATAGTTGCCTTTTTTAAACTTCCAGGTTTATTAATTGGCGGAACACTATTTATTATTTATTTGGCACATATTCGCGCATTAAATGCACCATATTTATGGCCATTTATCCCGTTTAATCCACAAGCAATTACCCATATTCTAATTCGGAGAACGGTTCCGGGATCCAAAATCAGACCAAGTATTGTTCATCCGCGCGATCGTTTTCGCCAACCAGCTGATGAGTAAATCCATTGCGAAAATGAACGTTTTATGATAAAGTTTAGCTAATTTATTTTAAATATTGAATAAATAGACAGTTTGTCCTATTTGACAACTGTCTTTTATTCTTAAAAGGATTTTAGATAGAAATGAGGAAAGTCAATGTATTTTCACGGTACTTCAAAGGTAAACGAAAAAAATCATCTCGAAATTGGCGGAGTAGATACAGTTGAATTAGTTCAAAAATATGGAACACCTGTATATGTTTACGATGTCGCTTTAATACGTGACCGTGCCAGAGGATTCAAACAAACCTTTGACAATCTAGGAATAAAATCACAGGTAGCATATGCAAGTAAAGCTTTTTCTTCAATTGCTATGCTAAATTTAGCACAAGAAGAAGGATTATCTTTGGATGTTGTTTCAGGTGGAGAACTATATACAGCAATTGCGGCGAAGTTTCCAGTAGAACGCATCCATTTTCATGGTAATAACAAAAGCAAAGAAGAATTAGAATTAGCTCTAGATTACAATATTGGTTGTATTGTAGTAGATAATTTTTATGAATTAGAACTGCTTGAGCAGCTCACACTTGAAAGAAATACACAAATCGCAATATTGCTTCGCGTAACACCTGGAATTGAGGCACATACCCATGATTATATTTTGACAGGTCAAGAAGACTCGAAATTCGGGTTCGATTTACAAAATGGCCAAGCAGAAGAAGCTCTTAAAAAATCGATGGAATCTAAAAACTTTAAGGTGTTGGGTCTTCATTGTCATATTGGTTCACAAATTTTTGAGACGACAGGATTTATTCTTGCTGCAAAAAAAATTCTTGAAAAGTTAGTTGAGTGGAATGAAAAGTATGCATATTTTCCATCTGTTTTAAATTTAGGTGGAGGATTTGGAGTACGTTACACAAGTGAAGATGCGCCTTTATCCCCAGATAGTTACGTAAAGGAAATCATTATGGAAGTACAGAAACAAACCAAATCTCATCATCTACCTATGCCGGAAATATGGATTGAACCTGGAAGATCACTAGTAGGTGAGGCAGGTACAACATTATATACGATTGGATCCAACAAAGACGTACCGAATGTAAGGAAATATATAGCGGTCGACGGTGGGATGAGTGATAACATTAGACCAGCACTCTATGAAGCAAAATATGAAGCTACATTAGCTAATCGACCTTTAGATAAAATAGAAGAGACATATTCTATTGCTGGGAAATGCTGTGAATCAGGGGATATGCTCATTTGGGATCTTCCATTACCCAATACAAAATGTAATGATATTTTAGCAGTATTTTGCACGGGTGCCTACGGATATTCAATGGCTAATAATTATAATCGAATACCGAGACCCCCAGTAGTATTTGTTGAAAATGGCGAAGATCAGCTTGTCGTAAAACGAGAAACATATGAAGATATTATCAGATTAGATTTGCCTCTCCACAGTAAGATTAATTTATAATTTTTTTCGGCCCATTTGCTTATTTTTCATAACGACAACTGGGCCGAAAGAATATCCTCTGCCCTTATTACTAAAGTTTGAATATTTCACATCATTTTTTTGTGATTGCGTAAAGCGCTTAAAATCGATACAATAGAGGGCGAATGACTTAATACATATAAAAGATATTTATAAAAGTAGGAGTGTACTCTTTGAAAAAAAATAATATTTTGCTATTTATTCTAATCCTTATTTTAGCTGTTGGGTGGGGACTCTATTATTGGTTGTACATCGTTTAATCATTGGGTTTAATACTGCCCGCCGATGTTTATAATGATAGAAAAGTATTCATAATATGTAGAAGGATAACGAGGGATATTCATGCTAATTCGATATAAAAAAGCTTTTGAAAAAATCGCTATGGGACTTCTGTCTTTTATGCCAAATGAAAAGGATATTAAAAAGCTGCAACAAACAATAAAGCAATATGAAAATGAGGATAATTGGCAGCTTTTTTTATGGAAAATTGAAGACGATGTAATTGGATTAATTGGTGTTCATTTAAAAGATCATTTTGTTGAAATTCAACATATATCAGTGAACCCATCCCACCGTAATCAAGGTGTTGGAAAGAATATGCTGAAATCTATTAAGCAGATTTATGAAGGTAAAACAATTTTGCCAAATGAATACACAGCAGCATTTTGTGAAAACTGTAATGATGAAGAATTATAGGGCTGATTAATAAGCGGTTGGATATTGGGAATATAAAAGGGTAACCTCTGGATTCATTTTTTGTCAGCCCACTTTTATTTTTTTAGTTGTAATTTTCGTTCTCTCTCCAAACTTTTTGTTATGGACGAGAGATACCTTTCAATTTCGATACTTGTCCGATCCCGTAATTTATGCCGATGAATAATTGAGTAGTCATCTATTACACGCAGTTCTCCCCATCTAAACCCTAGCTCCTTACATTTACTCTTACAAATAGTAAGTAACCCTTCATCATTAATTTTTATATTGATATTTACGTAGTCTTCCTTCTCTTTCATTCTGGTCAGTTGTGTATTCATTTTATTTAATAGATCATTTGCGTCTATCTTTAATGTAAGGAGAACTTTTTTATTAAGCATTAAATTATTTAATGCTTTTTTCATTAAACGGGTGCTGCCAACGATGTTTGAGCGTCGGTAATGGTATTGTGAAACGGCTAACTGAATTAATCCAACCCACACGGAATGGCGGTTTTTGATATCAGTTTGTTTCCAATGCTCTTCTAGAACTTCGTGGCACTCGAAAAAATCTCTATCTCCATGAAAATGGACCAAATATTCGATATAGGCTTTCGGAAATTTCATTACATAACTCACTCACTTTCAACTTATGTAAGTGTAACATAAATTCTTCTTAATTTTATATATAGAAAGAGGAAACCTTTTTCCAGTATGGAAAAATTTTTATTGGACTACAGAAGATATTCCACTATACTTATAATGTTAGGGCATTTTTACTAGAGGTATGAAATTGGTGATATGATGGAATATAATGTGAAAATAGATGCATTTGAAGGACCTTTGGATTTACTTCTGCATTTAATTAATCGGTTAGAAATAGACATTTATGATATACCTATGGCTGAAATCTCTGAACAATACTTATTATTTATTCATGCCATGAAGGAATTGGAATTGGATATTGCCAGTGAATATTTAGTTATGGCAGCAACATTGCTGGCGATTAAAAGTAAAATGTTACTTCCTAAACATGAAGATGAATTGGAAGATGAGTTCGAATATGAAGAAGATCCTAGGGATGATTTAGTTGAAAAACTAATAGAATATCGAAAATATAAGGAAGCAGCTGTCGAGCTTAAACAAATGGAGCAAGAACGTGGACAAATGTTTACGAAACCACCAAGTGATTTATCTGAATACATGAAGGATATCCATTCAGATCAATTTCAAGGTGATGTATCGATATACGATATGATCGGGGCATTGAATAAATTATTACGCAGAAAAAAGTTGCAAAAGCCTTTATCAACGAAAATTACAAGACAGGAAATATCAATTGAAAGCCGTATGGAAGAAATTTTAAAAGACCTTACGATTGAGAAGGGCAAGCAAAACTTTAATTCACTCTTTCCCGTGCCAGAAAAAAATCATGTAGTAATTACATTTCTTGCAATTTTAGAATTAATGAAAAGAAATGAAATTTATGTAGAGCAAGATGGGAATTTTAAAGATATTTTCGTAGCAAGGAAGGAAGTGAGTGTCATTGGATAACATTAATTGGAAAGGCATTTTAGAAAGCTTGCTTTTTGCTGCTGGAGATGAAGGACTATCATTAAAACAAATAATGACGGTCATGGAACTTGAAGAATTTCAAGCGGTTGAACTAGTTGAACAATTAAAACAGGATTATGAAATGGATAATGGCCGTGGTATTGCCATTGTAGAGTTGGCAGGGACTTATCAATTAGCAACAAAAAAAGATAACTCACTTTATTTGAAAAGACTTGTTGAATCTCCTGGTATGAGCACACTTTCACAAGCAGCACTTGAAACACTTGCAATTATTTCTTATAAACAACCGATTACAAGAATAGAGATCGAAGAGATACGCGGAGTGAAAACAGAACGTCCGTTGCAAACTCTTACTTCGAAAGGCTTGATAAAAGAAGTAGGTCGTGCAAATGGAGCGGGTAGGGCCAGATTATATGGGACAACCAAAGAATTTTTAGATTATTTTGGTCTAAAAGATATTAAAGAGTTGCCGCCTCTTCCAGAATCAACAGACAATGATTTTGAACAGGACGATGCGGATCTATTTTTTGAAAAATTCCAGGAAACAATGGAAACAAGCTTAGATATTGAATAGAAGAGGTTCAAAGGCTATTTGCAAACGCAAATAGCCTTTTTTTATTCATATCTATCCTTGTCCATTCATAAACTTGTACAAAATACATGTTCACAATAGAGAAGAGGAGCAACTGTATGAAACGTTTTTTTCTATTCATTATTTTACTTATGCTTATATTTGCTAGTCCCGGAAAGTCTTTTGCTGCTGCACCTTCAGTCACAGCTGCAAGTGCTATTTTAATGGACCAAGATAGTGGAAGGATTTTATACGAAAAAAATGCAAATGATGTACGAAGAATAGCCTCTATTACAAAAATAATGACGGCAATCTTAGCGATAGAGTCTGGAAAATTACAGGAAAATACCAAAATTAGTGAAACAGCTGTTCGTACGGAAGGCTCATCGATTTATTTAAAACCAGGAGATACGGTGAAACTAGAGGATTTAGTGTACGGCTTAATGCTACGATCGGGAAATGATGCTGCCAATGCGATTGCTGAGTGTGTTGGGGGCAGTATTGAGGGGTTTGTCTTTTTAATGAATCAGAAAGCGAAAGAGATTGGGATGTTAAATACACATTTTGCGAATCCCAATGGTCTAGATAACAAAGAGGATCATTTCTCAACTGCATATGATATGGCACTTTTGACGAGATATGCAATGCAAAATAAAACCTACAGAGTGATTTCTGGAACAAAGTCCTACAAAGGGTGGGGAAATAAAAATCGATTATTAACTGAAAAGTATAAATACACGACAGGTGGGAAAACCGGTTTTACAAAACGTGCGAAAAGAACTTTAGTTACAACAGCATCAAAAGACCACCAAAATCTAATTGCAGTCACATTGAATGGTCCAGATGATTGGAATGATCATATTAATATGTTTGAGTACGGATTTATGAATTATGATACAACCATTGTATTGGATGCAGGTTTAATTAAAGATATTAATAAAAAGTATTTGAAAAATCATGTTTACATTAAAAATCCCGTCGTATATGCACTTACAAACAAAGAAAAAAAAGAGGTTTCAATAGAAATGAAATTTTTACACTCCCAAAAAAGTTGGAAGGATGTAAGGAATATTCCGGAAATAGTTGGAAAAGCAGTCGTTTATAAGGGAAACGATGAAATTAAATCAGTACCCATTTACTACAAACATGAACATATAGAAAAAAGGAAAGGATGGTTCGAGTATTTTTATAAATTGTTTTCGATCCATTTAGGTGTAAAGGAAAATGGTTAATTATATCTGGATTGGCATGACATTAATCGGTTTGGTTTTCGCAGCTATTAATGGAAAAATGAAAGATGTCAATGAAGCTATTTTTCAATCAGCAAATGAAGCGGTTACCCTTTGCATTGGCCTAATTAGCATACTAGTTTTCTGGCTTGGAATCATGAGAATTGCCCAAGATTCCGGACTTTTAGATAAGTTCTCTCGTTTGTTTCGTCCGATTATTAAACGATTATTTCCTGAGGTACCCGAAAATCACCCTGCGATGGGGTATATTTTATCTAACATAATTGCTAATATGTTCGGACTTGGCAATGCTGCTACACCATTAGGAATAAAGGCGATGGAGCAATTGAAGGAGTTAAATGGCGGAAGACCTGTAGCCAGTCGATCGATGATTACTTTTTTGGCATTAAATACATCTGGACTTACATTAATACCGACAACAGTTATTGCTATTCGAATGAATTATCATTCCGCATCACCAACCGAAATTGTTGGCCCAACGTTATTGGCGACGACGATTGCTACGATTGCTGCTATTCTGATCGATCGATACTATTACTATAAAAGAACCCGCAATGGGGTGAAATAAAATGTATATACTGTCTATCGTATCCATTTGGATAATTCCATTACTTATTGGTTTTATATTAATATATAGTGTTATGAAAAAAACTCCTGCATATGAGAGTTTTGTAGATGGTGGGAAAGAAGGAATAAAGATAGCGGTGTCTATTATTCCATTTCTTGTTGGAATGTTGGTCGCAATTACGGTATTTCGAGCTTCTGGAGCTCTAGACTTTTTTGTCCATTTACTTAGACCTGTATTAGATTTTTTGGGAGTTCCATCAGAAATTGTTCCTTTAGCACTAATACGCCCAATATCGGGAAATGCTGCATTAGGGATTATGAGTGATATTCTTAAAGTGCATGGTCCAGATACGTTTATTGGAAAGTTGGCTTCAACTATCCAAGGGAGTACAGATACAACCCTATATGTGTTAACCGTATACTTCGGTGCAGTTGGTATTAAAAAAATGGGGGATGCACTAAAAGTCGGTCTGCTAGCTGATTTAGTAGGAATAAGTGCAGCTATAATCATCATAACTTGGATGTTTGGTTAAAATAGCCGAATATCCGAGTTTTTTTATTTCACTGAGATTACTCATTTCTTTGCTTTTTTAACTTGATATGTAATAATTCATAAAGAATATGCTTTGAAAAAATAGATGAGGTGGAAAATAGAATGGAACGTCTTCAAAAGGTTATTGCACAAGCAGGAATTGCCTCCCGACGGAAGGCAGAAGAATTAATTGTGGAAGGAAAAGTGAAAGTTAACGGAAAAATCATACGTGAGCTCGGCACGAAAGTTTCTGTAAATGATAAAGTGGAAGTTAATGAAATACCACTAGAGAGAGAAGAAAAAGTATATATATTAATGTACAAGCCTAGAGGTGTCATTTCTGCTGTTAAGGACGATAAGAATAGAAAAGTCGTAATCGATTTTCTGCCGGAAATAAAAGAAAGAGTGTATCCTATTGGTCGATTAGATTATGAAACTTCAGGATTGTTACTATTAACGAATGATGGTGAGTTTGCCAACTTACTTATGCATCCACGATATGAAATAAACAAAACATATGTTGCTAAAATCAAAGGTATACCATCTAGACAATCGTTAAAACAATTAGAAAAAGGAATTAAGTTGGAGGATGGATTGACAGCTCCGGCAAAAGTAAAATTAGTTTCCGCTGATAAAAAAACACAAAAATCTATCGTGGAATTAACCATTCATGAAGGGAAAAATCGACAAGTACGTAGAATGCTTGAAGCGATAGGCCATCCGGTTCAAAAGCTTAAGAGAGAACGGTATGCATTTTTAAACTTACATAGTTTAAATGCAGGTGAAAGCCGTGAACTTACCCCACATGAAGTGAAACAACTCAGGGCACTAGCAGAAACGGGGTCAGGAATGCAGTAAAGATTCACATAACCTTCAAATTATGCTAATTAGCATGTTTTAGGGTAATGCTATAATAAGACATATTATGTGACGAATTTTCGATTGGAGGTTTACGAAATGTCACAAAAGAAAAAACAAAGATTAATTATTAGAACGATCATTTTAATAATATTAATCTCTGCTGTTGCTTACACATTATATGCAAATCTAACGAAAGAAAGTCGTGGAGAAATAAAAGTAGGAGATAAGGCGTCAGATTTTGTTTTACAAGATATGTCTGGAACAAAACATAGATTATCAGACTATCGTGGCAAAGGAGTATTTTTAAATTTTTGGGGCACATGGTGTGAACCGTGTAAGGAAGAAATGCCGTATATGGTCGACCTATATAAAGGGTTTAAGAAACAAGGTGTCGAGATTTTAGCCGTAAATGTTGGTGAATCTAATTACCTGGTAAATAAGTTTATTAAAAATTACGATCTGAATTTTCCTGTACTAATAGATAAAAGCAGGGACGTTCAAAATGCATACGGTATAGATCCCATTCCTACTTCCTTTTTTATTGATTCCAGCGGTAAAGTAAAGGAAATTGTTATTAAAACAATGACAAAAAAAGAAATTCAACACTTAATGGAGAGTATTAAACCTTAAGGAGTTTTATGTATGAAGGAAATAAAATGTGAGTGTGGTCACGTAAATCCAATTGGAACCGTACTTTGCGAATCTTGTGGAAGAGCCTTAACCGAAGAAGCAAAACAAGATAAACTTCATGATATGCGCTATGAAGGAAGTGCTCGTCGATCACAAACATATAACAAAACAATCATTGATAAAATTTGGAACTTTTTCTCATCTGTAAAAGTTGGAGTTTGGCTAATCGTTATCACATTAATAGCTAGTGCTTTAGGGACTATTCTTCCGCAAAAAGAATACATACAGCAAAATATTCCACCCGAACAATACTATAAAGAAGAGTACGGATGGGTTGGACAGCTATGGTATAACCTAGGATTCCAAGATCTTTATAGCTCTTGGTGGTATTTACTTTTAATTGCTAGTATCGGAATATCATTGGTTATCTGTAGTCTTGATCGTTTTATTCCACTTCATCGTGCATTGAAAAATCAAAAAGTATCTCGCCATGAAGGATTTTTAAAACGTCAACGATTATTTTCTCGATCTAATATAGAAGTATCTGATGAAGTCTTTGATACCATTAAACAAAAATTGAAATCAAAGAGATACAAAATTCGCGAAGAAAATGGGAATATTTTAGCGGAAAAAGGACGTTTTTCAAGATGGGGTCCTTACGTTAACCATATTGGTTTAATCATATTTCTTATCGGAGGAATGCTCCGTTTTGTTCCCGGAATGTATGTAGATGATACTTTATCTATTCGTGAGGGTGAGAAAAAAGTTATTCCAGGTACCCATTCACAGTATGTATTAGAGAATAAAAAATTCATTTTGGAGAAATATGACAATAGAAAAGATAAAAAAACATTTAATGAAGCAATTAGCCGTGTTGGAAATGTAGCAAAGAATTTCCAAACAAATGTCACCTTATATGAACGGGTAGATGGCGGGATAGCCGGAGAATCCGATAAACTAAAAAAGGTAAAAGATTTTTCAATTAAAGTAAATGAACCATTAAAAATGCATCATTATGCACTTTATCAAATGTCATACCAATTAGATGAGTTAAAGGCAATGTCATTTGAATTACAAAATAAGTCCAATGGAAAATCAATGGGGAACCTTAAAGTAGATTTATTTGATCCAAAAGATGTTTATGATTTGAAAAATGGGTACAAAGTAGAGTTAGTAGGATATTATCCTGATTTTTCGGGATTTGCTAAAAATGGTGAACCCCAAACAAAAACATCCGTACCAAATAATCCAGCATTTTTGTTTAAAATGTATTCACCTGAACATCCAAAAGGTGAAGTAAGCTTTGTTGCTATTAAACAAAATGTTGAGCCATTAGGTGAAAATGACTATAAAATAGCGTTTAAATCAATCGACACTAGAAATATTTCCGTATTAACAGTACGTAAAGATTTAACATTATGGATACTTGCTGTTGGAGGTTTCATCTTTATGATTGGTGTAATCCAAGGTATGTATTGGAATCATCGAAGAATTTGGTTGCAACGTGTGAATGGAGAAGTATTGATTGCCGCACATACAAATAAAAACTGGTTTGGAATAAAAAATGAAATTAAATATGTATTAGAAGATACAAATATTCCTGAACCGCTTGATCAACAAGAAAAGAAAAATGAGAAACATTAAGGAGGGGCGATTTTGTCTGAGTTAGTAAATATTAGCAGTAACTTTCTATATGCTGCATTTATTCTATATTTAATTGGTACGTTCTTTTTTGGTGGTGCTATTCGTCAAAAGAAAATACATGGAAATGAAGATAAACCAAATCGCTGGGGAAACATTGCCATTTTCGTGGCTATAATCGGTTTTATTTCACAATTAATATATTTTATTTTGCGATGGATTGCTTCGGGACACGCACCTGTAAGTAATATGTTCGAATTCGTAACATTTTTTGGGATGATGCTTGTAGCTGCATTTATCATTATTTATTTTATTTATAAGACACCTGTTCTAGGTTTGTTTGCTTTACCAATTGCACTGCTTATTATTGCATTTGCAAGTATGTTCCCAGGCGAATTGAATCCGCTAGTTCCTTCTTTGAAAAGTCATTGGCTTTATATCCATGTGACAACAGTTGCTGCGGGGGAAGCGATTTTGGCAATTAGCTTTGCTGCTGGTCTAATTTACTTAGTAAAAGCAATTGATCAATCCAAACGAAGTGCTCGTACTGTTTGGTTAGAAATTGTTATGTTTGCTTTAATTGCTGTATTAGGCTTTGTTGTTAGCACTACAATCTTTTCGGCAATGGATTATAAAGCTTCTTTCAATTGGGTTGATAAAAAGGGTGTTGAAAAGGTTAATGAGAACGGAATGGTTTATCATATGCCTGCTCTAGTAGGTCCTCATGAAGGTGAATTACAAACCGCAGATCGATTTGAACCGTTGTTCCATGTACCTGCTATTATCAATGCGTTAAAATTAAATACAGTTATCTGGTCACTAATAACAGGTGTTATCATCTACCTATTAATTAGACTCATTTTTAGAAAGCGTATCGGTGCGATTTTACAGCCAATTACAAAAAATCTAAAATTGGATTTTGTTGATGAAATTAGTTATCGTTCTGTTATCATTGGATTCCCAGTATTTACTCTCGGTGGTCTAATATTTGCAATGATATGGGCACAAATTGCGTGGAGCCGTCCGTGGGGATGGGATCCGAAGGAAGTTTGGGCACTTGTTACTTGGCTATTTTATGCCGCTTTTCTTCATCTACGCTTATCCAAAGGCTGGCACGGTGAGAAATCTGCATGGTTAGCAGTTATTGGTTTTGCAATCATTATGTTTAACCTTGTTGCTGTAAACTTAGTTATTGCTGGATTACACTCGTATGCTTCTAATTGATTTAGGATAATTTTAGTAATAAAATAAAGGAAGAATTACAATTTAAAGCCTTCACATTCGTGGAGGCTTTTTCACAAAATATATAAAGGGGAAAATATATATGGATTATGAAGCAAAAATATTAGTTGTTGATGATGAAGATCGTATCCGCAGATTGTTAAAAATGTATCTTGAACGGGAAAATTATTATATTGAAGAGGCGGGTGATGGTGAGACAGCTTTACTAAAAGCGTTAGAAAATGATTATGACTGTATACTTTTAGATTTAATGATGCCAGGGAAAAGCGGGATTGAGGTTTGTAAAGAATTAAGAGATAAAAAGGCTACACCTGTAATTATGCTTACAGCCAAAGGTGAAGAAGCTAATCGGGTGGAAGGCTTTGAAGTTGGGACAGATGACTACATCGTTAAGCCTTTCAGTCCAAGGGAAGTCGTTCTTCGTGTAAAAGCTTTATTAAGAAGATCTTCGACTACTAGCTTTTTGAATACGGATACGAAAACAAAAGATATGATCGTCTATAACCATCTTACGATTGATAATGATGCCCATCGTGTAAGTGCGGATGGAAACGAAGTGAATTTAACACCTAAAGAATATGAATTATTATACTTTTTAGCTAAATCACCGGATAAAGTATTTGATAGGGAGCATTTATTAAAAGAAGTATGGCATTATGAATTTTTTGGTGATTTAAGAACTGTTGATACTCATGTTAAACGACTGCGGGAAAAATTAAACCGTGTTTCGGAACAAGCAGCTAAAATGATTGTTACCGTATGGGGTGTGGGCTATAAATTTGAGGTCACCTCAGAATGAGATTATGGAGAAGTGTTGTAGGGAAACTCTGGTTAACGATATTAGTATTGGTCTCTTTTGTTTTATTTATTTTGACCATATTGTTACTAGAGTTTTTCGAGAATTACCATGTGCAGCAAATCAAAGACGATTTAACGTATACTGCACAAAAAGTAGCAAATATTGTTGAGACTCATGAAGGTGATGACATCGGCAAAGAACTAGCATTAGAATTTGTTGATAAATCAACAAAAGTGATGATCGCTTATAATAAGGATAATGTTTATTATTCCCCAAATATTAATAAAAACGACAAAATATCTCCAATAACCATTTTAGATGATCCTACATTTACTAGCGTTTATAATCAAGGGGAGACCAAGATTAAAGAATTTTCTTCTCCAGAAAATAAATCAAATAATAGATATGAAAATATAATCGTTGCATCTGCGCCCTTACATATTCGCCAAGGACAAACCGGAGCAATATTTATTTATCGATCTTTAGATGTGTTGCAAGAAACAACAAATCAAACGACAAAATTAATTTTATTAGCGGCAGGTATCGCAATTATTTTAACTACTGGATTTGCTTTCTTTTTATCTACTCGAATTGCTGCCCCTTTAAGAAAAATGCGTGAAGCCGTTTTTGAGATAACAAAAGGGAAATTTGACAAAAAGGTCCCGATCCTTACCCATGACGAAATTGGTGAGCTTGCAACTGCCTTTAATCAAATGGGAAAACAATTAAAATTTAATATGAATGCATTAAATCAAGAAAAAGAGCAACTAACAAGTATTTTAAGTAGTATGGCGGATGGGGTGCTTACGTTTAATCGTGATGGGACGATATTAATAACGAACCCACCGGCGGAACGATTTCTTCAACAATGGTACAACGAACAAGGTGAACATGAAGACTTTTTACCTCCTGAAGATTTGCTTTTACAAAAGGTTCTTGAAACTGAAATGGAAAAAACGGATGAACTGACTATACAAGGAAGAACGTATGTTGTAATTGTTAGCCCCTTGTATAATCAAGATAGTGTTCGGGGAGCCGTTGCTGTAATACGGGATATGACGGAGGAACGCAGGCTTGATAAACTTCGGGATGATTTCATTGCTAATGTTTCACATGAGCTGCGGACTCCGATAGCGATGCTCCAAGGATATAGTGAGGCAATCATCGATGATATAGCGGCTTCTGAAGATGAGAAAAAAGAATTTGCCAAAATCATTTACGATGAAACATTACGTATTGGAAGATTAGTTAATGAATTATTAGATTTAGCAAGAATGGAAGCAGGCCATATTTCACTATTTAGAGATGAAGTCCAGATTCATCCATTTATTGAAAGAGTGACGAATAAATTTTACGGGTTGGCAAGAGAGAAACACGTAAATTTATCTTGTGAATTGAATTCAACTACTGAGTCAATATGTTTGGATCCAGATAGAATTGAACAGGTTTTAACAAATCTTATCGATAATGCAATTCGTCATACATCAGTTAATGGATATGTAAAAGTCAAATTAGAGGATCATATTAGCGGAATTGAAATAATGGTGGAAGATAATGGGTCTGGGATTCCCGAAGAGGATCTTCCATTCGTTTTTGAACGATTTTATAAAGCAGATAAAGCAAGAACGAGAGGCAAATCCGGCACTGGATTAGGATTAGCAATTGCGAAAAATATTGTTGAAGCACATGATGGAAAAATATCTGTAAAAAGTAATGTTGGACAAGGGACGACATTTTCCTTCTTTATTCCTAAAAAACATGAAGAATGCTGACGAGAAATCTTGTTTCATGAGAAACATTTTTCGTTTAAATGAGTGGAAAAGCGCAAATTTATTGCGCTTTTTTTTTTTTTTTTTTTTTTTGTGTGTGTGTTTGTATAAAATTTCCTAAATAGCATAAAATAAGTTTTGCTCTAGCAAACTAAATATTGGCATTTTATTCTAAGCTTATTTCAATTCGATTACGTTTTGATTTCAAAAAATGGGCTTTGTTCTAAAAAAAAACAAGCAGTCATATTAGTTTTAGCAAGAGTTTTTATCTGAGGAGGAAAAATATGCTCGACTATTTAAAAAGAATACTAATAGTAGCTTTAATGGGATTTTTTGTAGGTTTAATTTTAATAGGTGGTAGAGCCCAAGCGGCTGAAAATAGTATAAATAAAGCAACAAATGAATGGATATTCCCAGCAAAAGGTGAAATATCCGATGTATTTGATTCGCGTGGAGGTATACATAAAGGATTAGATATTGCAGGAGAATTTAAATCAGATGTTTATGCAGCTGCAGATGGCGTAGTAGTGCGATCTTATTATTCAAGTTCATACGGGAATGTTATTTTCATTCACCATAATAATGGATATGAGACAGTTTATGCGCATTTGAATAAACGAACTGTTAACGAAGGTCAGAAGGTGAAAAAAGGAAATGTCATTGGGCTAATGGGTAATACTGGGCAATCAACAGGAATACATCTCCACTTTGAAGTGCATAAAGGTAAATGGAAAATACAAAAAGAAAATGCAATTGATCCTTTTGTCGTTTTTGGTAAAGGGGAAATTGGTCAATATGTCTTTTCTTTAAATCATGATCCTTATGGAGTTGTAGATGTATCGGGAAAATTAACAGAAAGCAAAAAAAAGGTACATATTACTGCAAAGCGAATTATTGAGGATAACATGGAAATACCTAAACAACTATCGCACCTGAAATATGAAAAACAAATCGCTAAGGATAAGGTGGAGAAGAAAGAAATATACGTAGTCAAGACCGGTGATACATTAAGTAAAATTTCCCGATCTTATCATGTTTCAATCCAACAATTACAGTCATGGAATGATTTAGAAGATGTAAACCTCATCCAACCAAAACAAAAAATAATAATAAAAGCAAATAAATAACGGTAAGAGAAGAATATAAAACTTTGAAATCAAACAAATGGCTTCACAAAATATTTTATTTAAGATATAATTTATATGTAAAAATAATATGATTCGTCTTCGGGGCAGGGTGAAATTCCCGACCGGCGGTAATGAAGCTATTTTAACTATGCTTTTTAGCCCGCGAGCCTAGAAATTTTAGGCAGGATTTGGTGAGATTCCAAAGCCGACAGTACAGTCTGGATGGGAGAAGATGGAGGTGCCGGTATTCAAAAAATGCAGGCTTTGGATAGTTATGTTCAAATTTATGTTTGAACCTATTCAAAAATGCACTTTTGAATATTTATTTGTGCATGCCATTAATTCTCCCTCAAGGTAATTTCCTTGGGGGTTTATTTATTGTATGCATAAGGTAACTTTCTTCTGACATGAGATGAATCTCAAAAGGAGAGAGAGATTTGAAAAAATTGAGTTTAAAAGCATTTGTTGGTCTCGCCATGTTAAGCAGTGTGGCATATGTTCTAATGTTCATTAAGTTTCCTGTACTGCCAGTCTATTCATATCTGACAGTCGATTTTAGCGATATACCAGCACTAATCGCTGCGCTAATTTTTGGCCCTATCGGAGCGATAATAGTTGAAATAATAAAAAATCTATTGGATTACTTAACACATATTAGTGATGTAGGACTTCCAATAGGAAATGTAGCAAATCTTATTGCTGGACTACTATTCGTACTTCCAACTTATTTTGTTTATAATCGTATGAAAACAAAAATGGGAATGACATTCGCACTAATTATTGGAACGATTATTATGGCTGTATTGATGAGTGTACTAAATTACATTGCCATTCTTCCCGCATACTTAGCATTAATGCATTTTGATGTTGGAAATGTTAAAGATTATATCGTAGCTGGTATCTTGCCATTTAATCTTATAAAAGGTGCATTAGTAACAGTAATATTTATGGTTTTATTTACAAAAATGCAAAAGTGGATTAATAAACAAGCGCAGATTAATAATATATAAAAAAAAGCAAGTGCATTAAATGCACTTGCTTTTTAGTCTTCGAATTTTAAAGGGTCACCATCAAAAGGCTCGTCTGCTACTTTTATTGAATCAGTAGGACAACCTTCAAAAGCGTCGATCATATCATCTTCTAAAATATCAGGAATTTCTATAACACCTTTATTTTCGTCTAAAATGACATAAGCGATTCCTTCATCGTCATAATCGTAAATATCTGGTGCTGCCGCTCCACAAGCACCGCAAGCAATACATGTATCTTGATCAACAATTGTATATTTTGGCATGTATGTGACCTCCTAATATCTATATCATTCATTTACCTTGTAATATCAACGTAAAATGACCATTACTTCCTTCATTATAATAAAACTCATCAAAGAACTTTTCAATAGATAAGGATTAAAATAAAGTTTTTAGTTTATTTATACGACTTTATTTGAAAGGAATAATACTAACAATAAACAGCACTTTCATGATAAAATTAGACATAAAAAGACAAAGGGGTAAAAACAAATGACGTTTTTACATGCCTTAATATTATTGATGTTAAAAAAATTAAATGGCTCCCGAACGGTTTTTTCAATTTTCCATTTGTTAAAAGGCAAAAAGTCTTCTCAAACAATCCAAGATGCTCATTTATTTAAAATCGGACCATTTTTTCAAATGTACCCACCTTTACAAAGAAGTACATTTGATCGTTTTGTACAAGATCTAAATACTAAGGGATTAATTAAAGAAACAGAATTGAATAAATATATCGTCACGATTGATGGAGAAAATGAACTGAAGGCTTATTTTCTTCATCGACCTATTCCACAATATTTTAATGGGTTACAATATCAAGATACTGCTATCGTTTTCTGGAAGCGACTAAATTTATTAATTCAAGTTCTATCAAATGCTATTAATAATAAAAAAAAGTACTACCCAATCCAAAGTGATGCTGAGGTTCAAAGATGGGTTAAGACTTTCTTAAAGTCACAAGTAATAAGCAAAGAACAACAAGCAAAACAAATTTACAATGAATTAACTGCCATATTATCAAAGAATCCACCCGAAGATCCTTTGTTTTTTATCATCCGTTTAACAGGTGAAAATCAGATTGGTATTACGTTGGACCAAGCTGCAAAACATTTCACACTTGATAAATATGATTATTGGTTTCGTTTTTTGTTATTAATCCACTATATAATAGATACTTGTATAGGTAATAAAAATCAATATCCCATGCTGTATACGTTAATGTCGGATACATATCGAAATATACCTCTTACGAATTCAACAAACGAAACCTTTTTATTATTAAATAAGGGCTATAGCATCTCTGAAGTTGCAAAGAAACGGAAACTAAAGGAGAGTACGATTCAAGATCATATTGTTGAAATTGTGTTGAATAATTCTAATTTTGATATATCACAGTATGTAAGTAAAGAAATCGAACTAAAAATTATTAAAGTTTCCGAGAACATTTCACCAAAAAAATTGAAACCGATTAAGGAAACAGTCGGAGAGGTTACATATTTCCAAATTAGATTAGCTCTCGCAAAACAAGGGGAATGGGAATGATAAGGAACTTATACGATCACTTAAATAAACAGTTTGGATATGATATGTTTCGGATTGGACAAGAGGAAGTCATTACTTCGGTTATGGAAGGTAAGCATACATTAGCCGTTCTACCAACCGGAACAGGGAAATCATTATGTTACCAACTTCCTGGCTATTTGCTTAAGGGCATTGTTATCATTGTATCCCCTTTACTTTCGCTTATGCAGGACCAAGTTGAACAGTTAAAAATAAATGGAGAAAAGAGAGTTACTGCATTAAATTCTTTCTTAGATCCGAGGGAACGTAACCAAATTATTCAAAATCTACAAAATTACCGATTTATTTATACCTCTCCTGAAATGTTAACGAATAATGGCGTATTACAAAAACTGAAACAAATAGATATCTCGCTTTTTGTCGTTGATGAGGCCCATTGTATCTCCCAATGGGGCCCTGATTTCAGACCTGATTATTTAAATTTGCGTACGATTCGATCAGAATTGAATAATCCAACGACCCTTGCCTTAACAGCTACAGCTACGGAAGATGTCAGGGCCGATATTATAGAACATCTAAATTTATATGATGTAAATCAATTAGTTTATTCTGTTGACCGTCCCAATATTGCTCTAGTTGTAGAAGAAGCGGCCAATTATAGTGATAAGGTTAAAAAATTATTACAATTTGTAAAACAACTACAAAAACCTGGAATTATTTATTTTTCCAGCAAACGTTTAACAGAAGAAATGGCCGCTTTACTAAGAAATAATGGCATTGCTCAATCTGCTGCGTATCATGGAGGAATGGATAGGGAACAAAGAATCTTGATTCAACAACAATTTTTACATAATCAACTACAAGTAATATGTGCAACAAGTGCATTTGGGATGGGAGTAAATAAAGAAAATATTCATTTTGTTATCCATTTTCATATGCCTTATCAATTGGATTCGTATTTACAAGAGATAGGAAGGGCAGGAAGGGATGGTAAAAAAAGCATTGCCATACTTTTATATTCACCGGGAGATGAGTTTCTACCATTACAAATCTTTGAGAATGAGTTGCCATCGGATTATCAGATTGAACAATTTTATTTATTAAATAACAATAGTAGTGATAAAGCATCATTGCTTAACTTAACAGAAATACAACTGCGGTTTTTAACCTATTATCAAAATAAGTATGATAAAAGTGAAGTGGAAAAACATGTTAAACGGATTCGTGATATGCGGATTCAATATAAACAAAATAAATTAAACGAAATGATAAAATGGGTAAAATCAACGACATGTCGACGTGAGGGTATTTTGCATTACTTTCAGGAACAGAAGGTTAATAACGTAACTGATTGTTGTGATGTTTGTGGCGTGGATATCATTAATTATCAAACAGCCTTTCAAGACACTATTAGAAGTCAAAATGAAAATTGGCGATTGATGTTGAAGAATTTATTAATAAGAGGCGATGAAGAATGAAAAGAAATAAACAAGCTGAAATCATTAAACAGTTAACAAAAGAAGAATTATCTTTTCATTTATATATCACGCAACTAATCCTAATAGTAATTTCAATTATATCGGCCTTCTTTTTATTTAAAAATTTTTCGGCATTTTTTAATTTATTTCAATTAGATTCATCTATTTTTACACTTGGGCTAACAAATGGAATCATTATTGTTGTTTTAGATATTGTTTTTATGAAAATACTTCCAAATCATTATTATGATGATGGCGGAATTAATGAGAGTATCTTTAAGAATCGTTCGATTACAGAAATTGCCCTTTTAACTGCAGTCATTGCCATATGTGAAGAACTTCTATTTCGGGGTGTTATACAGACACACTTTGGTTTAATTATTGCAAGTGTAATCTTTGCAATTGTCCATATTCGGTATTGGGGACATTGGTTTTTAATTTTTAATATTTTACTATTAAGCTTTTGGATGGGACTTGTTTATGAATGGTCCGATCACAATTTGTTGGTAACGATAATGATGCATTTTATAATAGATTTTATATTAGGATTAATCATTAAATACAGGAATAAAAACATGGAATAAGGGCTAAAAAGGGCTAATAAGGACTTGGTGGTGAAATGTATGACGACAGATCCTTATCGAGATCAAGTTGAGAAATTAAGAAAAAGAATAGATAAAGTTACTATAGAAAATCAATCGGATTTGAAAAAATTGAATGAAGAGCAGTCTGAAATTTTACCTTCAAGAAGTGAAGTTCGACGCCAAAGAAGTCAATCGAAAAAGAAGAAAAGAAAGAAATTAAAGTTCCCTTTATTAAGGATATTATTAGTATTTTTTATATTACTGCCGATTGCAAGCTTATTATTCTATACGGATTTGTTAAAAAAGTCGCCTTTCCCGAGTTCGAAAGGACCAACTTCAGGTGTAGAGATTTCATATGAAACAAATGATTCTGTAACCAATACAAATTTACCCAAAGAAAATAAGGAAAATGACGATTCGGATTTACCTTCTGATAAACAAACAACTGATGAAAAGGGAAATATAGAAAACGAAAAGAATCAAAATAATCCAGACACGGATTCGAATATTGTCTATCATACTGTCCAAGCAAATGAATCGTTATATAGCATTGCGATGAAGTATTATCATACCGAAGAAGGAATTGAAATAATAAAACAATGGAACCACATAACGAATGACGGAATAATGGTCGGACAGGTATTACAGATTCATTTACCATAATTAATAAGTAGAAATAAAAAAAGATAGCATTTTTTGCTATCTTTTTTTCTATTTAATTAACATTACTTATTGTTTTTATGACATACATTATGGACTTGCTCATAAACTTTTAATGGGGGGATAGTTATGGATTCATCAATTATATCTTTGAAACTTACTGATCAAGCAACAAAGCAAATGTTGCAAAATTTAGTCGATCGAAAGTTAAAATTCGATAGACTTAAACAACGTCATATTTTTTTATTATGGGTTAGTGTTCTTTATAGTTTTACCTGTCTTTATTTTTTATACTACTTCATTTTAGAACCGTACTCTTATTCATTTGCTGACATATTCTCTATTATCGTAGGTGAAAATAATCATCTATTCTTTCTATTCATTGCAATAGGAACATTCGGGGCAACAAAAGTATTATATGAAAAAAAGGAAAAGGCGGAAAAGGAGTACCATGATTTACGTTGTGAAATTATTGATCGCAGTAAGGATTTATGGAAAAATGAAGCTTGGAATTCTAGGAATAGTGTATTTGAAATGATGAAAGAAAAATATAATATAAATCTATACCATGAGAGTAAATAAACGATATTAAAAAACTCTCTTTTTCCCTCTTTCTTCCTTAAGGATTTCTACTGCCTCTCTGAATCGCAGGGAATGGACAATTTCACGTTCTCTAAGAAATCTTAAACTATCATTAATATCTGGATCGTCGCTCATATTAATAATCCATTGATAGGTTGCCCTTGCTTTCTCTTCGGCTGCGATATCTTCATATAAGTCTGCAATGGGGTCACCTTTAGCTTGAATATAAGTTGCAGTCCATGGAACACCACCGGCATTTTCGTAGTAAAGTGCTTTATCATGATTGGCATAATGTGCGCCAAGACCAGCTTCTTTCATTTGATCTGGCGTTGCATCTTTTGTAAGCTTATACACCATTGTTGCAATCATTTCTAAGTGTGCGAACTCCTCGGTGCCAATATCGGTTAATAAACCGATGACCTTATCGGGTATTGTATACCTTTGATTTAAGTAACGGAGTGCAGCAGCTAACTCACCATCAGCTCCTCCGTATTGTTCAATTAAAAATTTTGCAAGCATTGGATTACATTTGCTCACCTTTACAGGATACTGGAGTTTTTTTTCGTATACCCACATTAGCAAAATTCACTCCTTAAAAATTTTTTTATACTTGCCATGGCCATGGAGCATTTTTCCAATCCCAAGGAGCTAGTGAATAACTATAACCGAAACTCGTTAATGCACCGAACTGTTTTTCGAACTCTTTTTTTGCTTTCTTTCGTTGTTGAATAAATAAATTGTATTGTTGAATAGCATCCTGGTCACCTGGATGTGTATCCAAATATAATGTTAGTTCGACAATTACAAAATCTAGAACCTGTAGTTCTTCAAGCATCTGGTAATATTCAGGAGGTACTGGCTTTGGCACTTTTCTTTCACTCCTTTGCTCTTTCGTATGGACTAAAATATGGATCATATAAAGGCTTCCATAATGTTCCTTTTCTTAATGCTTCTTGAGGTGTGAATTGCGGTAAATTGGGTGGTTGAAAATCAATATATAAATTAGGCGGTGTTGAAAAAGTTTTCACCTTAATTGGGGGACACGGGTCAAATGGACTGATGTAAGGTTTATAGCTTTTATAAAACGTAGGCATATTTCTCCCTCCTAAATTTGTCATCATTTAATTTTATGGAATAATATTGTCCATCATGTCTATAATCCAATTAATAAAAATGTTATTGTATTATTAATCAAAAAAATATAATATTTTAAAGGGTATTTTTCGAAATATGTTGAAATATAGATTCATGGTGGATTAATTTAATGAGGTGATGAATGTGTTTGCGAAAAATATAATGATTCCTAAGGCTCGCTGTTTTTATGTGAATGCAGAGGATACTGTCGATCACGCGCTACAGATGTTAAGGTCTAAAAAAGTGGATGGATTGCCAGTTTTAAGTGGAGATGAGTATGTTGGAATGATTACTCACTACCATATTTATAAAAACTTTTTTAACTCCGAAATGCAAAAGGATGAATTTTTAAAAACAAAAAAAGTAAGCGAAATAGCAACACACCAAGAAATATATTTTCAAGGGACAGAAATCTTTGAAAATACATTAGTCGAGTTAAAGGACTTTCCTCTATTTGCGGTAGTTGATGAGGAGAGAAAATTTTTAGGTGTCGTTACTCGATTTGATGTCATTGAGCAATTCCAAAGTGCGTTTGGAATTAAACGTCCAGGTATTCGAATAGCTTTTAGCTCTGTCGAAGTGGAAGGACGTATAGCAAGATTAGCAAATATTATTCAACAATATCACGAGTCCGTAATCTCACTTGTTACTTTTGATGAAACAGATAAATTGGTAAGACGAATTATTTTAAAAATTGAAAAGCGTGATAATGTTGACAAATTTATCAACACTTTGGAAGACTCTGGTTTCCGTGTTTTAAACATTACTGAAGACTAATAAAAAAGTTATTTCCTCCTTATACAATTGATAGGGAGGATTTTTTATCGATACGTCCTTCATTTTTAAATGAACCCTTCTTTTTCGCTTACATAGTATGGTGTTAGAAGCCATATCAGGGGGCGGATTTAATGAAATTAGAGCGAATATCTCAAAATAAAATTAAGTATTCGATTACTTTCGAAGAGCTTTTAGATAAAGGATTGCATGAAGAAGAATTCGAATCATTTATATGGTATGAATTATTTGATGAAATGGTGGAAATTGCCAAACAGAAATATCATTGTGATATACCCGATACGATCTCAATTGAAATCTTTTCACTAAATTCTAGCGAAATCGTTTTAATATTAACTATGGACGAACTTTCCGTTCAAGAGGAAAACCTGTCACCTCCAGTTCTTTCGACCAAAAGTAGTTATTCGACTTTTATTTTTGAATCATTCGAAGATGTTATCACATTGGCGATTTGTCTTGAAAATCTGCAAATACAGACTAAAAGTAAATTAATTTTATTTGAAGATCAATATTATTTGATTCTACCGTCTCAACAACCTGTTTCAAGCATTTGTGAGGAATACGGAAAAAAGACAAATCTGTCAGTTCATATGCTTGAGGAGTATGGAACGATTATTATTGATAATAATGCCTTAAAAATACTTACAAATTATTTTGGAAGATAAAATTTGGAAAAGAATGACCTGAACAAATTATTTTTGTTCAGGTCATTTCTATGAATTAATAAAATTCTTAATCAATTTCAAAAAGTTTGAGAGCGTTTACAAAAATTCTAAAAAGTATCCTATTTTATCTTGCATAAATACAGTAAAGGTGTATACTATGTCTGAAAGCATGATTACTTAATACCGAGTGGTTTTTAGGAGGTTTGCAACAATGGCAGCCGAGACGGGTGCAGATAATCAAGTATTAGAAGAGAAACATGATGTATTAAAGTCTACACAAACAGTAATTCACAAGGCACTTGAAAAATTAGGTTACCCTGAAGAAGTGTATGAATTATTAAAAGAACCAATGCGTTTATTAACAGTGAAAATTCCTGTTCGTATGGATGATGGTTCAATCAAAATCTTTACAGGTTACCGCGCACAACACAATGATGCTGTTGGGCCAACAAAAGGGGGAATACGATTCCATCCTAATGTAACTGAAAAAGAGGTAAAAGCTTTATCAATATGGATGACATTAAAATGTGGTATTGTTAACTTGCCGTATGGCGGTGGAAAAGGCGGAATTATTTGTGATCCTCGTGAAATGTCGTTTCGTGAGCTAGAGGCTTTAAGCCGCGGTTATGTTCGCGCAATAAGCCAAATCGTAGGTCCTACGAAAGACATTCCGGCTCCGGACGTATTTACTAACTCGCAAATAATGGCATGGATGATGGACGAATATAGCCGATTACGTGAAAACGATTCTCCTGGATTTATTACTGGTAAACCACTAGTGTTGGGCGGTTCCCATGGTCGTGAAACTGCAACTGCTAAAGGTGTTACTATATGTATTCGTGAAGCGGCTAAAAAGCGCGGGATTAACCTTGAAGGCGCAAGAGTAGTTGTTCAAGGATTTGGTAATGCCGGAAGCTTTTTATCTAAATTTATGCATGACGCAGGTGCTAAAGTAATTGGGATCTCCGATGCTTATGGTGCATTATATGATCCGAATGGTTTAGACATCGATTATTTACTAGACCGCCGCGATAGTTTCGGTACAGTTACAAAACTGTTTGACAATACCATTTCAAATAAAGAATTACTTGAATTAGATTGTGATATTTTAGTACCAGCTGCAATCGAAAACCAAATTACAGAAGAAAATGCGCATAATATTCGTGCACAAATCGTTGTAGAGGCTGCAAATGGCCCAACAACTTTAGAAGCTACACAAATATTAACAGAACGTGGTATTCTCCTAGTACCAGATGTTTTGGCTTCTGCTGGCGGGGTTACAGTATCTTATTTCGAATGGGTACAAAATAACCAAGGATATTATTGGACAGAAGAAGAAATAGACGAAAAACTTGAAAAGGTTTTAGTGCATTCTTTTGAAAATGTTTATAACACGGCTGAAACAAGAAGAGTGGATATGAGACTAGCTGCCTATATGGTAGGGGTTAGAAAATCTGCTGAAGCTTCTCGTTTCAGAGGTTGGATTTAGCACTTATATTGCAGCAAACATAAAAATCTCCTATCATTATAGATGGGAGATTTTTTGTATATGAACTTTACTGGAAACATTATTCAAAAGGAATTAAGAGGTGGCAACAATGCAAATAGAAGAGTGTATTATTGTTGGGGGAGGTCCATGTGGTCTTTCAGCAGCAATCGCATTAAAAGATAAAGGAATTGACCCACTAATAATCGAAAAAGGGAATATCGTTAATGCTATTTATAATTATCCAACCCATCAAACATTTTTCAGTTCCAGCGAAAAGCTTGAAATTGGTGGGGTCCCATTTATTAATGAGAATTTAAAGCCGAAAAGAAATCAAGCATTAACGTATTACCGAGAAGTGGTAAAAAGAAAAAAACTTCGTATCAATCGATTTGAAAAAGTGGAAACGATAGAAAAACAAAAAGATGCGGGGTTCGTGCTGAGAACGTCAAAAAACGAATACACTGCAAAAAATGTCATAATAGCAACAGGATATTATGATCATCCAAATTATATGAATGTACCTGGGGAAGATTTAGATAAAGTCTTTCATTATTTTAAAGAAGCACACCCTTATTTTGACACAGATGTAGTCGTAATAGGCGGAAAAAATTCTGCGGTTGATGCAGCGATTGAATTAAATAAAGCAGGTGCTAATGTAACAGTTTTATATAGGGGGGAAGAATATTCTAAAAGCGTAAAACCTTGGATTTTGCCTGAATTTGATGCTTTAGTTCGAAACGGCCAAATCAATTTAGAATTTAAGGCAGAACTGTTGGAGATTACAGATAGCACTATTAAATATCGCGTGGATGGAGTAATGAAGGAAATTAAAAATGATTTTGTTTTTGCGATGACAGGGTACCATCCAGATCATCGTTTCCTGCAAAAAATAGGAGTAGCGATAGATCCATTAACAGGTAAACCTGAATTTAATCCGGACACCATGGAAACAAATATAAAAGGAATATTTATCGCCGGTGTTATTGCCGCTGGTAATAATGCGAATGAAATATTTATTGAGAATGGACGTTTTCATGGAGAACTTATTGCTTCATGTATTTGCTCGTAACACACTAGCTAATTATAAAGACCTGTATCGGATCCATTAGATACAGGTCTTTTGCCAATATTGTTTAATGAAATATTTCTTCGATAACTTTCATATCGTTTGTTTGTGAAAGAGCAATCAAAAGCTTAATTCTTGCCTTTTGTCCATTCAGACCATTAGAAAAAATAGCGCCTAATTCTTTTAATTGTTTTCCTCCACCATCATATCCGTATATATCTTGTGCAATTCCATTAAAACATCTTGAGACGATGATTGTAGGAATATTTGTCTCAATCAAAGATTTAATTCCTAGCACTGTATCCGGAGGCATATTTCCTTGACCAAGTGCTTCAATGACAATCCCATCGTATTTTAAATCGCGAATGGCATTAAAGAGCAATGAGTCCATACCAGCATGGGCTTTTAATAATGCTACTCTTTTTGACATTTGATCGATATGGTATTTTTCTTTATGGGTAGGGGTATTATGAAAAAATACTCCTTGCTTTGTAATGATTCCTATTGGTCCATACTGAGGACTTTGAAAAGTCGATACATTACTCGCATGTGTTTTCGTAACGTTTTCCGCAGTATGAATCTCATCGTTTAATACAACTAAGACGCCTTTTCCATTGGCATCATCACATGCCGCAACACGTACGGAAGTAATTAAATTATATAATCCATCCGAACCAATTTCATTACTAGACCTCATCGCACCTGTTACAACAATAGGAATTTCCAGATCTATCGTTAAATCTAGAAAATAAGCTGTTTCTTCAAGTGTATCTGTTCCGTGGGTTATTACAACACCATCAATTGTATTTTGATTCACCTCTTGTTCAATTAATGTTTTTAGTTGGAGCATTTCTTTCATAGTAATATGTGGTGAAGGAAGATTGAAAGGTTCCTTTATGATTAAATTCGCTAAATTATTTAAACCTTTTGTCTGAGTTGACAAAGGATTTTCATTTCCGGGTTTAACTGCACCTGTTTTACTATCTTCGAACATTGAAATAGTTCCACCAGTATGCACAATTAAAATGTTTTTTTTCATGATTTATACCCCCATTAAAAAACAAAGCTTTTCCAAATTTTGAATAAAATATGTTCAATCTATATTATACATGTTACGATAAAAAAAACGTTATAGAAATGAGGCCGAAAAAATGCTGGTAATATTATCAGCAGGAATTGCACCAGGTTTAGCTTTATTAAGTTATTTTTATTTAAAGGATCAATATGAATTTGAACCGATTAAATCTGTATTTAAAGCATTTTTATTTGGTGCATTTCTTACTTTCCCAATTATGTTTATTCAACATGTATTGATGACGGAGAATGTATTACAAGGAAATATTTTTAATGCATTTATTAATATATCATTACTTGAGGAGTTTTTTAAATGGTTTATCCTCTATTTTGTTGTGTACCAATTTGGTGAATTTAACGAACCTTACGATGGGATTGTTTATGGTGCAAGTGTTTCACTCGGTTTTGCGACAGTGGAAAATATTTTGTATTTATTTGCAGACGGAGTATGGACCGCATTCGGGCGAGCCTTATTGCCTGTATCAAGCCACGCATTATTTGGAGTCTTAATGGGATATTATTTAGGAAAAGCGAAATTTTCAATTGATAATTTAAAAAAGAAACAAGCTTTGATATATTCTTTCGCCATACCACTTATTCTTCATGGTTCATATGATTACATTCTTTTATCAAAAACAAAATGGATCTATTATATGATCCCTTTTATGTTATTTTTATGGTGGTTAGCACTAAAGAAAGTAAAACATGCACATATTCTTTCGAAAAATCATCATGAATTAATAACAGAAAACAATAATTCGACAATCGATACAATCGGATAATATTTCCGATTGTTTTTTATTTAGAAATTTTGAATAAAAACCCTTCCGTAACAAAAACTAGGCATAATTCTAAATCATATTATGGAGGGTTAAGACAGAATGAAGTATAACACTTTGCTAAAATTTATGTTCGTGTTAGTTCTTTGTCTCATGACCTTGTCACTTTCAAGCAAGGAAATACCTGTTCAAGCTTTTACTAATCAGGTGATACAAAAAGGAGCGGTAGGTGATGATGTAATTGAACTGCAGGCACGTTTGCAAAATATAGGATTTTACAGAGGAAAAATAGATGGTGTTTTTGGTTGGGGAACATATTGGGCACTACGAAATTTTCAAAAAGACTTCGGATTGGCTATTGATGGACTCGCTGGACCAAAAACAAGAGCAAAATTAGTAAAAGCATCAAATTATAATAAGGCATTTGTAATGGACCAAATTAAAAAAGGAAATGAATTTACTTACTACGGTGGAGTAGATATTGATAAACAAATTAAACCTAAGAAATCGTCCAACGGTAAAACAACACAAAAAAAACCATCGAATTCATCAAATGCTAATGCTGCAAATGTTCCAAACGGTTACTCACAAAATGATATCCAATTATTAGCGAATGCTGTTTATGGTGAATCTAGGGGGGAACCGTATGAGGGACAAGTAGCAGTAGCCGCAGTTATATTAAATCGGATTGAAAGTTCGTCATTTCCTAACACCGTGTCCGGAGTCATTTTTGAACCTGGGGCATTTACGGCGGTAGCAGATGGACAAATATGGTTAACACCAAATGAAACAGCAAAAAAGGCGGTTATTGATGCGATAAATGGTTGGGATCCAACTGGTGAAGCATTGTACTATTTTAATCCTGCTACAGCTACAAGCAAATGGATCTGGTCCAGACCGCAAATTAAGCAGATTGGAAAACACATCTTTTGTATGTAAAGGGGGAGAAAGATGATTAGAGGTATTATTATTACAGTTCTCACGCTCGGGGTAATTGGTACGGGTGTTTGGGGCTATCAAGAGCATCGTGAAAAAAACGCAATATTAATGAATGCAGAAAATAATTATCAACGAGCATTTCATGATTTAGCTTATCAAATGGATACTTTACATGACAAAATTGGTACGACGTTAGCAATGAATTCAAGAAAATCATTGTCACCGGCACTTGCTGATGTTTGGAGATTAACATCAGAAGCCCATGGAAATGTCGGCCAATTGCCTTTAACATTATTACCATTCAACAAAACTGAAGAGTTTCTTTCAAATATCGGTAAATTCAGCTATCGAACAGCTGTAAGAGATTTAGATAAGGAACCACTTTCAAAAGATGAGTATGGAACATTAAAAAATTTATACTCACAAAGCACAAATATCCAGAACGAACTGCGTAAGGTCCAACATCTCGTGTTAAAAAATAACTTGCGTTGGATGGATGTTGAAACGGCACTTGCTACAGGTAAAGAAGCGTCCGATAACACGATTATAGATGGATTTAAAACAGTCGAAAAAACGATTAAAGGCTATGACGAATCCAATATGATGGATCCTTCGCTCGTTAGCTATCAAAAGAAAAACCAAAACTTTGAAGATGCTCCTGGGAAAAAAATTAGCAAAGACGAAGCCATTCAGATTACAAAAAAGTTTACAAAAAAGAATAATTTTTCAAAAGTGAAAGTAACTGAGAATGGGAAAGGTTCAAAATTTGGCTTTTTTAGTGTGACATTTGTAGATAATAATGGAAATGAAGGGAACATGGATATTACAAAAAAAGGAGGTCATCCTATCTATTTTATTGAACGTCGAGACATTGCAAAGCAAAAGCTAAGTTTAAATGAAGGAATGAACTCGGCTAAAAAGTTTATCCATAATAATGATATCCAAAATATGGAGGAATTTGAAACGACCCAATATGATACGATAGGAGTATATTCATTTGTAACAGTTGAAAATGGAGTTAGAATTTATCCGGAGACACTAAAAATAAAAATTGCTTTAGATAATGGTGAAATGGTTGGATTTACAGCTCAAGATCTTTTAAAGAATAAGAAGAAGCGAAATATTCCCAACCCTAAATTAACTAAAAATGATGCAAAAAAACATATCAATCCTAATTTAAAAATTATGGAAAACCGACTGTCCGTCATAGTCAATGACTTAGGCAAAGAAGTCCTTTGCTATGAATTTTTAGGAGTACTTAATGATGATACATATCGTATTTTCATTAATGCAGAATCGGGTGTAGAAGAAAAAGTAGAAAAGTTAAAAAATGCCGAAAAGGTTTATGAAAACACACTTTAAGAAAGGCTCTTGCCTTTCTTTTTTATATGGAAAGAATATCTAGAAAAGTTTAAATAGTCATGTCATAATAAATATAAAGTTAATTTTGCTTAGGAAGGATTGCAATGTCATGTTAAATGTAGGAATGGTCCTTACTCTTGAATCATTAGAAGAAGATGGCGAGAAATATAAATGTAAAGTAGCGGATATTGATGAGGATAAAATTTACATTGATTATCCCATTAGCATAACTACAAACCGTACTGCTTTTCTTTTAAATTCAATACAACTAAATGCAGTTTTCATCACTGAAAACAATGTGGCATATCAATTTCGAACACAAGTAATAGGAAAAGTAAAAAAAAATATACCATTAATTCTTTTACAATTCCCACCTGAGGAAACATTTCAGAAAATACAACGACGACAATTTGTACGAGTGAATTCTGCTGTTGACATATCGGTAAATTGTAAACAATCTGATTGTCATTTTACGACAATTACTGAGGATGTTAGTGCAGGAGGATGCGCGGTAATATTACCTAAACATATAAAGCTCGTTCAAAATGATATAGGTAACATGCTACTAGTTCTTCCGATGCAGTCAGGGGAATATCACTATATTCAAACGAATTTTAAAATCATACGAATTAATGAAGAAGAAAAAAGTATTGCTTCAATAGAATTTACTGATATTCAAGAAAAAGATAAACAGCTATTATTCCGATTTTGTTTCGAAAAACAGCTAGAGTTACGAAAAAAAGGATTATTAAAAAACTAAATTATAGTAACTTGGTATAAAATGTTTTCATAAACCCAATAATGAAAGACAAATTACGGATATTTGTTGTTGGGAGAGTAGAAATCTTTGAAAACAATTGAACGATGGTTTATTAAATTAATTGTCATTCATTTTATTTTTTTATTAATTATCCAAGTGTTTTTACATAATTCTCGTTACTTCCAAGACATACAGAAAATTACCTTCTATGAAGGAGTAAGTAAAATCAATGAAACTCCAATTGTAGAAACGTGGGGTCACTTAAAGGATTCTTTTAATGAAGGCAGATAATTTTCTGTCTTCTTTTCTTTCTTTATATAATATATGTTAAAATAAAAAAGATATAGTGAAATAAAGGTAATTTAATTAGAGTAGGGTGAAATGAAATGAACAAAAAAATTAGAATTGCAATTGATGGTCCTGCAGCTGCCGGAAAAAGTACAGTTGCCAAAATTGTGGCAGAAAACTTGTCGTTTATATACATAGATACAGGAGCTATGTATCGATCACTAACGCTTAAGGCAATTGAAAATGAAGTGGATACAAATAATGAAGAAGCATTAGCAGACCTTCTGCATGCGACTTCGATTGAACTTAAACCAGGTGTAAATGGACAACTTGTATTCGTAGATGGAATTGATGTAACAAATAAAATCCGTCAAGCCCATGTAACAAACAATGTATCGAATGTTTCGAAGCATCGTTTAGTGCGGGAAGATATGGTAAAACGTCAACAAGCATTTGCAAAAGATGGCGCCGTCGTAATGGATGGAAGAGATATTGGAACACATGTTATACCTGATGCGGAATTAAAAATCTTTTTACTAGCGAGTGTAGAAGAACGTGCGGTAAGGCGCCATAACGAAAATATTTCAAAAGGTTATACATCAGATCTTGCTCAATTAAAAAAGGAAATTGAACAGCGAGATAAGCTGGATACAGAACGTGAAGTTGCACCTTTGAAAAAAGCGGAAGATGCGATAATTATCGATACTACATCGTTATCTATCGATGATGTTGTAAATAAAATAATGAACCTTGCTAATGAAAGGATCGAATTAGCGTGACATTTTATTCTTTTGCAAAAGCCGTTGTTTGGAGGATTTTTAAACCTCTGTTTCGAATTCAGATAATAGGATTAGAGAACTTTCCTAAAAGTGGAGGGGTTCTTTTATGTCCTAATCATATCGATAATCTTGACCCACCCGTTGTTGGTATTACAGCTCCAAGACCGGTTATTTTTATGGGGAAAGAGGAATTGTTTAAAACACCTGTAATTAAGACATTAATGATACACTTAAATGTTTTCCCTGTAAAAAGGGGAATGAACGATAGGGAAGCTTTAAGAAAAGGTTTAAAGGTGCTTAAAGATGATCAGGTTTTAGGTTTATTTCCGGAAGGCAAGCGAAGTAAGAACGGAGAACTTGGGGAAGGGCTTTCAGGTGCAGGTTTTTTTGCCCTAAGATCAGAAGCGGCGGTTGTCCCATGTGCAATTATCGGTCCTTATAAGCCATTTAAAAAGCTTAAGGTTGTATACGGAAAACCGATTGATATGAAAGAACTGCGTGAAAAAAAAGCAAGTGCAAGTGAAGTTACTGCTGTTATAATGGATCAGCTTAAAAAGTTAATAGAAACTCATCGTTGCTAAGTCTATTTACTTGACAAAATGTAGCATTTGTTAGAAGTTTATAGAAGGATTATATTTTGAATTATAAGAAATTAGAAAAGTGCGGAAGCTAAATGGAAGTATTTATTCGAGTTTCATAGAAAATGAGAAAAGAACTCGAGAACACAAGTAGCATCAGCTTTCGGTATTTAGATTAAGGAGGAGTACATATGACAGATGAGATGAATCAAGTAGAAGTAAGGACCTTTTCAGAAAATGATAAAGTAAAAGGAACTGTTACAAAGGTTGAGGAAAAGCAAGTTCTTGTTGCCATTGAAGGTAGTAAAATAGATGGTATTATCCCAATCAGTGAATTATCAAGCCTTCATATTGAAAAAGCATCCGACGTTGTAGGTGTTGGTGATGTCCTTGATCTCGTTGTAACAAAGGTAGAAGAGGAAGCTCTTGTTGTTTCAAAACGTAAAGTTGACGCGGAATTGGCGTGGGACGAATTGAAACAACGTTTTGAAAATAATGTTGTGTTTGACGCTGTTATTAGCGATGTGGTTAAAGGTGGCCTAGTAGTTGATTTGGGAATTAGAGGTTTTGTTCCGGCGTCACTTGTTGAGGATTATTATGTTGAAGACTTTGAGGATTATAAGGGCAAAACATTGTCATTTAAAATTGTCGAATTAGATCGAGAAAAAAATCGAATTATACTCTCCCATCGTGCAGTTGTAGAAACAGAAAAATTAGAGAAAAAGAAACAGGCTTTAAATCATATCCAAGCTGGACAAATACTTGAAGGAGTTGTTCAGAGAATTACAGATTTTGGAGCTTTCGTAGATATTGGCGGTGTTGACGGACTTGTTCATATTTCTCAATTATCCCACGAGCATGTTGATAAACCGTCAGATGTTATTGAAGAGGGTCAAACAGTTAAAGTAAAAGTTCTTTCTGTTGATCATGATAATGAACGAATTTCTTTATCAATTAAAGAAACACAACCTGGACCATGGGCAAACATTGAAGAGAAAGCACCTAAAGGGGCTGTCTTTACAGGTAAAGTGAAAAGACTAGTTTCATTCGGAGCATTTGTTGAAGTTCTACCAGGTGTTGAAGGATTAGTTCATATTTCACAAATTTCCCATAAGCATATTAATACACCGCATGAAGTATTAAAAGAAGGTCAAGAAGTGCAAGTGAAGGTTTTGGAAGTGAATTCCGCGGAAAATCGCTTGTCACTTAGCATTAAAGATCTTGAAGAGCGTAATACGGAAGAAGTCATCGATTATGAACTTCCAGAGGAAGCAAAAGGCTTTCAATTGGGAGAAGTAATTGGCGAAAAATTAAAGGAATTGAAAAAGTAATTGTGAAATAAAAAAACTCTCAAATGAGAGTTTTTTTATTTTTGATTACGTATAACAAGGCATGCTTGTCGGGAATGAACTTGCCTCTCACAATTTATCTTACCCTCTTTGGTTTTTTCTGGCTTCTTCTGGTCCTTCAAGCTTTGTTGATCCGTTATAGTGTAGTGCTTGGTCTCTATCTGACTCTACTCGATGACTTGCCTTCAATTTTTTTTCTTGGCGATCTTTTCCCATTGCAAAACACCTCCTCATTAATTAGGATTTCTACAGAAAAAATAACTATTCATGGTTAGAACTTTTTTTATTTTCCCATAATGAGAATGAAGGAGGTGTTGTTGTGAGTGGTTTTTATTATCTTATTTTTCTTTGGAGTGTCTGGATTATCTCAACATTTATCATGAGTAAACAAAATAATATAAGATCGCGGTTAGCTGTTCTATCATTGCTTTTATTAATTCTTTTTCCCTATACCATCAACTTGTTTACAATGACTATTCAATTGCCATCACTTGTGATGTTAGGAATTTGCTTTTATTATTTTTCAATACTTTCATTTGTGAAGAAAATGTATATGGGCGTATCTATTCTCATTATGATGTCGGGTTTTTGTGGAGTATTATTGCTGGAATTATATGATCCTGTTTGGATGTTCTTTGATCGTCGATTATTACTTGCTGGATTCCTTTTCCTATTGTCAAAACTACTGTTTTCACAATCATTATATTCGCAAATTATTTGTACAACAGCAGGAACTTTGCAGGGGGAGGCAATCTATTCGCTAATTTTAAAAAAATGGAACTTTCCTTATACAATAGGCAGCTCTGATTATTTAGATATTTTTACAATATTTTTAGGCATTAGTCTAACTTGGACATTTGTTAATTATGTACTTTCGAATATCTCTTCGAAAAGTAATATTGAAAGAGAAAAGCAAGGTTAATCTTCATTTTTTAGCCTCTCTCTTCCAATCTATTTATTGCTTGTCATACATATTATTGATAAACTATCTAGGTTAGTCTTTTGCAACATCTTTTTTTAATGCACAAAATACGAATGAGATGGAAGAAAATATATATGAAAGGGTGATTACGGTGACAAAACCAGTTGTCGCGATTGTAGGTCGTCCGAATGTAGGAAAGTCAACAATTTTTAATCGTATTGTCGGTGAACGTATTTCTATCGTTGAAGATGTACCTGGAGTTACTAGAGATCGAATTTATAGTTCAGCTGAGTGGTTAACCCATGATTTTAATATTATTGATACGGGTGGTATTGATATTGGAGATGAACCATTTCTAGAACAAATTCGCAGTCAAGCGGAGATTGCTATTGATGAAGCGGACGTTATTATTTTTATCGCTAGCGGAAGAGAAGGGATTACTTCGGCTGATGAAGTAGTTGCAAAAATTTTGTATAAATCAAAAAAACCAGTCGTTTTAGGAATTAACAAAATTGATAATCCTGAAATGAGAGATCAGATTTATGATTTCTATTCCCTTGGATTTGGCGAACCATTTCCTATTTCGGGAGCACACGGTATAGGTTTAGGAGATCTTTTAGATGAAGTGGCCAAACACTTCCCTAAGTCAGAGGATACAGAATATGATGAAGATACCATTAAATTTAGTTTTATTGGGCGTCCTAATGTTGGAAAATCATCACTTGTAAACGCTATACTAGGAGAAGAGCGTGTAATTGTAAGTGATGTTGAAGGAACGACTCGGGATGCTATTGATTCAATGTATACGTTTGATGATCAAGAATATGTAATTATTGATACAGCTGGGATGCGAAAAAAAGGAAAGGTATATGAGAGTACCGAAAAATACAGTGTTCTTCGTGCGCTACGAGCAATTGAAAGGTCTGACGTTGTTTGTGTTGTAATAAATGGTGAAGAGGGAATAAGAGAACAGGATAAGCGTATTGCTGGCTATGCGCATGAAGCTGGCAGAGCAGTAGTCATTGTTGTGAATAAATGGGACGCAGTAGAAAAAGATGAAAAAACGATGAAGAAATTTGAAGAAAATATTCGTGAACATTTTCTCTTTTTATCCTACGCACCAATCGTATTTTTATCTGCTAAAACAAAAAAAAGGGTCCAAACATTAATTCCTGTTATTCAAACAGTTAGTGAAAACCATGCGATGCGTGTTCAATCAAGTATTTTGAATGAAGTGATTATGGATGCTGTAGCGATGAATCCTACACCAACAGATAAAGGGAAAAGATTAAGAATTTACTATGCAACACAAGTTGCCATTAAGCCACCAACATTTGTTGTTTTTGTTAATGAACCAGAATTAATGCATTTTTCTTATGAGAGATTTTTAGAAAATCGAATCCGTGATGCGTTTGATTTTGAAGGTACACCGTTAAAAATTATTTGTCGTCGGAGAAAATAAGTAAAACGCGTCGCTTGGACCAAAAGCTACATATTAATAGATAATTAGGTGATAAAAATGACTTGTGAAAAAGAAAAAATTGCAGTTATAGGTGCAGGTAGCTGGGGAACAGCGCTTGCAATTGTGTTAGCAGATAATGAACACCAAGTTCACTTATGGGGTCATAAGAAAGAGCAAATCGAGGAGATTAATCATACCCACACAAATAATAAATATTTGCCTGGTATTCAATTATCAGAATCTATTATTGGATTTGATTCTTTAGAGACGGCGATGGAGGAAATAAACAATATTGTACTCGCTGTTCCAACCAAGGCCATACGTGAAGTGCTTGGAAAAATCGTCGAATTTCAAACAAAACCAGTCACAATTATCCATGTTAGTAAAGGGATTGAACCTGATACCTTATTAAGAATATCAGAAATGATTAAGGAAGAAATGCCCAAAGATCTTCTGAAAGATATTGTTGTTTTATCCGGACCGAGTCACGCAGAGGAAGTAAGTTTAAGACATCCAACAACCGTAACGGTTTCCTCGCAAAACGACGAAGCTGCTAAACTTGTACAAGATTTATTTATGAATCAAAATTTTCGCGTGTATACTAATTCAGATATTATTGGTGTCGAAATTGGCGGGGCGTTGAAAAACATTATTGCATTAGCTGCAGGAATTTCCGATGGTCTTGGTTACGGCGATAATGCCAAAGCTGCTTTGATTACTAGAGGATTGGCAGAGATAGCCCGTTTAGGAACGAAAATGGGTGCTAAACCGTTAACGTTTTTAGGCCTTTCTGGCATTGGCGATTTAATTGTTACATGTACAAGTGTACACTCCAGAAATTGGAGAGCCGGAAATATGCTTGGAAAAGGAATGAAACTTAATGAGGTGCTGGAAAATATGGGAATGGTTGTTGAAGGAGTAAGGACAACCAAAGCTGCCCACCAGTTGGCTGATAAATATGATGTGCAAATGCCAATTACAAATGCATTGTACAGTGTATTATTTAATGAGTTCAATCCAAAAGAAGCAGTTGATAACCTAATGGGAAGATTAAAAACGCATGAAAACGAAGATTTAACGAATTTACTAAATGATTAATTATTTTCTTTTTAGGCATTCGACGATGCAAAACTGTACGAAATTGCATAAAATGCCATGAAGTAAAAGCTTTAAACTAGTGGAATGGGTATCTGTCTATTATTTTACTGAGGTAAGGTTAACGCCACTTACCTCAGTTTTTTTTGTCTTTTGGCTCATGTCGCTTTTCGGACAACATTCTATGTTAGCGATAAGTAAGGAATATGTTATAATATGTTCCGTAGTTTGTATAAAATTATTCAAAAATACGAAGCACGCACCAAATTTTTCGAAAAGGTGGAAATATGTATGTCTGAATCGATGCTGAAAATGTGGATATCCATCGCTGGGATGGGTTTATTGGCTATTGCAATGGTTGCCATATATTTTAGTAGATACAAAATGAAAATGAAATTTTTAAAAGTGATTACTGCATTATTTGCTTACTTATGTTTAATTGTTGGGGGCATTATCATGGTATTTGTTGTTTTTACCGGACCAACAGGAAATTAAAAATTATCCCTCTCGGAAAGGATTGAAATAGTATTTTGAAGAGATTTACACTTCTATTTCTAGTTTTATCATCTATTGCACTATTAAGTGGATGTTTATATCCGCAAGAGAAATTAGCAAAAAATCAAGTTCCGTATGAAAGTCAAATTGAGGAAGTCCAAAAAGCTGTTGATAAATTTCAAAAGGAAAATGATGGCATACTCCCCATTAAAACAAAAGATCAACATACGCCTATTTATGAAAAGTATCCAATAGAGTTTAAAAAGATGATCCCACAATATATATCTGATGCTCCCGGCAATTCCTATGAAAATGGCGGTGTTTTTCAATATGTTTTAATAGACGTGGAAGACAAGCCGAAAGTGAAAATATTTGATTTACGAATTGCTGAGAAAATAAGAGAAATACATATGCGAATAGATGCTCAAGGATATCCTCCGTTTAAAGATCAGCTTGCAAATAATGTTTATACAATTAATTATAAAAAAATTGGTTATAAAGAGGAACCGTACGCTATTTCACCTTATACCAACAATAATCTTCCGTTTGTGATAACGACGAAGGGTGAGATTTTTGTGGATTACAGCAGTGATTTATATCATGCTTTAAAAAATAATAAAGCTAGAGTGAAACGTGGAGAAGATATTCGACCTATATTAACGAAAAATTCGCAGTTTGTACCTGCATACTCTTTGCCTTATACAGTAAATAAAAAAAATGAACCTATTTTTTTGACAAAGTAGTCATAACCCTTTCTTTACAAAATATATTGTAGAGGAAGGGTTTTATTTTTATGGCTTTGTTATTATTTTATGTTGATATGGGAATTACCCTCTTATACTCGAAGAATAAGTTAACATGGCCAAAAATGATAGAAAAAAAGTTGATAATTCATCACTTTATTGTCATAAGAGAATAGGACAACATCATACACATATAGTGTCCAAATCATTTTTAAAGATGTACCCGGTAACTTAATGTGGGGAGGGAATCTCTTGGAAAAGGTTGATATTTTTAAAGATATCGCTGAGAGAACAGGCGGCGACATTTATTTAGGCGTAGTTGGAGCTGTACGTACTGGAAAATCGACATTTATTAAGAAATTTATGGAATTAGTGGTATTACCGAATATTGCGAGTGAAGCAGATAGAAATCGTGCACAAGATGAATTACCTCAAAGTGCTGCTGGAAGAACCATCATGACTACAGAACCGAAGTTTGTGCCAAATCAAGCTGTTTCTGTCCATGTAGGTGACGGTTTAGATGTTAATATTCGTCTTGTGGATTGTGTAGGTTACACTGTACCAGGTGCTAAAGGATATGAGGATGAAAATGGCCCCCGTATGATCCATACGCCATGGTATGAAGAACCAATTTCTTTTCATGAAGCTGCAGAAATTGGAACAAGAAAAGTTATACAAGAGCATTCGGTCATTGGTGTGGTTATTACTACAGATGGATCAATTGGAGAAATTCCAAGGCACGATTATGTTGAAGCGGAAGAAAGAGTTATTGAGGAATTAAAAGAGGTTGGAAAACCATTTATAATGGTTATCAATTCGGCTCGGCCCCATCATCCCGAAACAGAGTCCTTACGTAGTTCACTAGCCGAAAAATACGACATTCCGGTAGTAGCAATGTCGGTTGAGAGTATGCGTGAAGGTGATGTGTTGAATGTACTGCGCGAAGCGTTATACGAATTCCCAGTACTAGAAGTAAATGTGAATCTACCAAGTTGGGTAATGGTTTTAACAGAGAATCATTGGTTGCGTGAAAACTATCAAGAAGCAGTTAAAGAAACAGTTAAAGATATTAAAAGGCTAAGAGATGTAGATCGAGTTGTCCAACAATTTAGCGAGTATGAATTTATTCATGATGCCGGATTAGCAGGAATTGAGATGGGGCAAGGGGTAGCAGAAATAGATCTTTATGCACCGGATGAATTGTATGATCAAGTGCTAAAAGAAATTGTTGGTGTTGAAATTCGCGGAAAAGACCATTTACTCGAATTAATGCAGGATTTTTCACATGCTAAAAGAGAGTACGACCAAATTGCTGATGCTTTGAAAATGGTAAAACAAACAGGTTATGGAATTGCTTCACCAACCTTAGGAGATATGAGCTTGGATGAGCCTGAGATTATTCGTCAAGGTTCAAGATTCGGTGTTAGATTAAAGGCAGTTGCTCCTTCAATTCATATGATTAAAGTGGATGTTGAATCAGAGTTTTCCCCAATAATTGGGACGGAAAAACAAAGTGAAGAACTTGTTCGTTATTTAATGCAAGACTTTGAAGATAATCCGCTTTCAATCTGGAATTCCGATATTTTTGGGCGAAATTTAAGTTCAATTGTACGTGAAGGAATTCAGGCTAAACTATCCCTAATGCCGGAGAATGCACGCTATAAGCTTAAAGAAACATTAGAAAGAATAATTAACGAGGGATCGGGCGGATTGATTGCCATTATCCTTTAATAGCAAAATGTCAGGCAAAATGCCTGACATTTTGTCGTTTTTAAGAAAAGTTTCCCATTATTTCGCGATTTATTCTTGCTAAGGTGATTTTATTGTGATAATCTTTTATCAGAATTGTTGTTGATGCTATTTCAGTAACATTCTCTAAGGTTTTTAACGGTTTACATGTATAAACCGGATAAAATGTTTACTAATGTAAATAAACAAAAACAAAATGTTTTTAATTTTTCGCGGAGGAGGTGAACGGCATGAACAAAACAGAACTAATTAATGCTGTTGCTGAAAGCACAGAACTTTCTAAAAAGGATGCAACTAAAGCGGTTGATGCAATTTTCGAATCAATTCAAAATGCATTAGCAAATGGTGATAAAGTCCAATTAATTGGATTTGGTAACTTTGAAGTGCGTGAACGTGCTGCTCGTAAAGGACGTAATCCACAAACTGGTGAAGAAATTGAAATCGCTGCTAGCAAAGTTCCTGCATTCAAACCAGGTAAAGCGCTTAAAGATGCTGTAAAATAATAGTACATACGTCTCGCTTTGAGCGTGAAAGAAAGGGCTGATTATATTAGCCCTTTTTTTCTATTTATAGGGCAAGTTCAACAAAGTAGTTTTTGGAGAATTTTACTATGTAAAATGTTTTACGATTTGTATTTTGCCGTGTTCTTCCCCGTGTGCTAATATTAAGAAGTTATTATGTAATACGATTTACATTGCAGGAGGTACATCATGGGAGAGATAAACCGCGGACAAATTGAAGAAGCAATCCGGCTCATTATAGAAGCAGTTGGAGAAGATCCAAATAGAGAAGGGTTACTAGACACACCAAAACGAGTAGCAAATATGTATGAAGAAATATTTAGTGGAATTAATCAAGATCCAAAGGAGTTATTTGAACTTGTATTTAGTGAAAATTATGAGGAACTTGTTTTAGTTAAGGACATCCCATTTTATTCAATTTGTGAACATCATCTCGTACCTTTCTTTGGAAAAGCCCATATCGCTTATTTACCACGAAACGGAAAAGTTACCGGTCTAAGTAGGCTTGCCCGCGCAATCGAAACAGTTGCCAAACGCCCACAATTACAGGAACGTATTACCTCTACTGTAGCAGATGCTATTAATGAAAAACTAGATCCACATGGTGTAATGGTAGTTATAGAGGCTGAGCAAATGTGCATGACGATGAGAGGTGTGAAAAAACCCGGTTCAAAAACAATAACAACAGCGGTTCGCGGTTCTTTTGAAACCGATCAATATGCTCGCTCGGAAATTTTGACATTAATTAAATCTTAATTAGTCAAATCTCACAGAAAATAAACTTTATATGTTATAATTAATTTTATGTGAATCGTTGTAGAAAAGTAAATTAAATATTGTCAGAAATTGAGGAAGAAATGGGGATTAAGGGAAATGAACTTGCAAGAAAGGATGCAACAAGTTGCTTCAATCAAAGAAAATATTCAACAAAAAATATCACAAAATTATTTAATGCAGTACATAGATAAGCCGTACATTGATGAGGATCGTATTATGATTCTTATTGAAAGCTTAACTGCACTAAAACTACCTGTTGCAAGTATTGAGCGCTATGTAACAACGGCTATGCTCATTCAAATTGCCCTTGATACCCATGATAAAGTAAATAATACGAACGAGTCGTTAAAAAAACAGCAACTAACAGTTCTTGCGGGGGATTATTATAGCGGATTATATTATAAACTATTAGCAGAGGTAGAAAATGTTCCGCTAATAAGTTCTTTGGCTAATGGCATTAAACTTGTCAATGAATATAAAATAATATTGTATCGAATGGAAGACAATAGCCTTAAAGATTATATTCATACATTAAAGAAAACTGAATCAACAATCGTATCAAAATTTATCCGATTTTTTGGATTTAATGATTTGTCGCTATTAAGCGAAGAAATACTTTTGTTAAATAAACTATTAAGGGAAAAAGAAAAAGCTTTAGAAGGCAAAGCCTCCTTCTTTTTTGAAGCATTAAAGAAGTTTATTTTCCCTGCGGATCAAGATTCTTTTCATCAGCTTTCGAATGATAATAAGAATGTCTTAATTCAGACATGTCAAAAATACATAAAGCAAACAAAAGATACTATTTTGAATGCGAAGGAACAGGTTAAACTTAATGAACTAATGGATCAGAGGATAACAATACTCCTTAATCAGGAATCAGGAAGCTAAATGAAACTATTTTTGGAAGAGGGAGAGTCAGGTGCAATCAAAAGAAGAACGTGTACATCATGTCTTTGAGTCCATATATGACAATTATGATAAAATGAATTCTGTAATTAGTTTTCAACAACATCTTAAATGGCGAAAAGATACAATGAATAAAATGGCTGTTGGAAAAGGAAAAAAAGCATTAGATGTTTGTTGTGGAACGGGAGACTGGACAATAGCATTAGCAGATTCAGTAGGACCGGATGGAAAAGTTGTGGGATTAGATTTTAGCAAGAATATGCTTAAAATTGCAGATGAAAAAGTTCAAACATTAGGTTTGAAACAGGTTGAAATTATTCATGGTAATGCAATGGAACTTCCATTTGATGACGATACATTTGATTATGTAACAATCGGGTTTGGTTTAAGAAATGTACCTGATTATTTACATGTACTAAAAGAAATGAATCGTGTCCTTAAGCCTGGTGGAATAGCTGTCTGCCTAGAAACGTCACATCCTACATTATTAGGATATCGTCAACTGTTTAATTTCTATTTTCGTTTCATAATGCCCATTATGGGTAAGTTGTTTGCCAAAAGTTATAAAGAATATTCCTGGTTGCAAGAGTCAGCAAGAGATTTTCCGGGAATGAAAGAGCTTGCGATTTTGTTTGAACGCGCCGGATTTAAAAACATTCAATATAAGTCATATAGTGGAGGTGCGGCAGCATCGCATATAGGCTATAAAGAGAAAAGATAAGCTGGGTGGAAATAATATGAAATTACAAAGATTGTATTCGTTTTTAAAAACGGATATCGATATTATTGAAAAAGAACTTATCACTGCGATACAATCTGAATCGGCTTTATTACAAAATGCATCTTTGAATTTGATTCAAGCTGGTGGAAAAAGAATTCGCCCTGTATTTGTTCTCCTATCAGCTAAATTTGGAAACTATGATATTGAAAGGATTAAAAATGTCGCAGTTTCTTTAGAACTTATTCATATGGCTTCATTAGTGCATGATGATGTAATTGATGATGCAGAATTACGACGCGGGAAGCCAACTGTCAAAGCTACATGGGATAACCGTACCGCAATGTACGCAGGTGATTATATTTTAGCTTGTTCCCTTGAATATATGACAAAGATAAATAACCCAGCCGCCCATCGAATTTTGGCAGATACAATGGTAGAAGTATGTATTGGGGAAATTAAACAAATACAAGATAAATATCGTTTTAATCAAAATCTAAGAGATTATCTTCGTCGAATTAAGAGAAAGACGGCAATTTTGATCGCTGCTAGTTGCCAATTAGGAGCAATTGCTGCTGGTACTGATGAGGAATTACATAAAAAATTATATATGTTCGGTTATTATGTTGGTATGTCTTATCAAATTACTGATGATATATTAGATTTTACTGCATCAGAAAAAGAACTTGGAAAACCTGCCGGTGGTGATTTGCTTCAGGGAAATATTACTTTACCTGTGTTGTATGCAATGCAGAATCACGAAATTGCAGAGATGATCGAAAAGGTCAATGAAAGTACCACTAAAAATGACATGAAATATGTTATTTCTAAAATCAAAGAATCAGGTGCCATAGATAAGTCATATGAAATGAGTCAAAGATATTTAAAGAAGGCAATGGCTATACTGGAAAAGCTTCCAAGTAATCGTTTTAGAAATTCTCTTATTGATGTTGCTAATTTTATAGGGAAACGAAAGTTTTAAAACAAATAATTGAAGCGTTTTCTTATTGCTAAAACTCATATTTAATGATACTATTTTCGAGGATACATAAGTCCAGTTGAGATACAGTGTAGGAGGCATAACTATGGAAAAGACTTTTTTAATGGTAAAACCTGATGGAGTGCAAAGAGAATTAATCGGTGAAATCGTTTCACGTTTCGAGAAAAAAGGTTTTCATCTTGTTGGAGCAAAATTGATGAGTGTTTCTAAAGAATTAGCTGAACAACATTATGGTGAACATAAAGAGCGCCCTTTCTTCGGTGAGTTAGTAGATTTCATCACTTCAAGTCCAGTATTTGCAATGGTTTGGCAAGGCGAAAATGTAATTGCAACTGCACGTCAAATGATGGGTTCTACAAATCCTAAAGATGCTGCTCCAGGGACAGTTCGTGGTGATTTTGGAGTAACAGTAGGGAAAAATATTATTCATGGTTCAGATTCACCTGAAAGTGCGGAAAGAGAAATTGGTCTTTTCTTTAAAGAAGAAGAACTCGTTGAATACACAAAATTAATAAATAACTGGATTTATTAATTTGAAAAGATCGGCATTAAATGCCGATCTTTTTTTTATAGCAACAAAAATAAAAAATATCATTTCACTTTAATAAAATATTCAATATACTTAAGTAAAAATGACTTTTTCATGGGAGATTAGACAATGAGTATTGATTACAAAGAATTTATCATCCAAGTAAAAAGAAAAACAAATATTGATTTGTCTTTATATAAAGAGGCACAAATGAAGAGACGGTTAACATCATTGTATGAAAAAAAAGGGTACACTTCATTTCAGGAATACTTTCAATCGATGAATACAAATCCTGAAATTTTACATGAATTTCTAGACAGAATGACTATAAACGTATCTGAATTTTATCGTAATAAACAAAGATGGGACGTTTTAGAAAATAAAATATTCCCACGTTTATTATCCGAGAAGAAACCATTAAAAATATGGTCTGCTGCTTCTTCAACCGGTGAGGAACCTTATACAATAGCGATGGTACTATCTAAGTATTTACCTTTATCGAATATTTCTATTTTGGCTACTGATTTAGACATTAACGCAATAGAAAAAGCAAAAATCGGAATCTACCCTGAAAGATCATTAAATGAGGTTCCCATCGAAATAAAGAAAAAGTATTTTACTGCGGAAGGAACATTTTTTCGTGTATCGGACGAGATAAAAAAAACGGTGTCTTTTAAACAGCACAATTTACTTGCTGATTCTTTTGAATCGAATTTTGATTTAATCGTATGCAGAAATGTTTTAATTTATTTTACTGAAGAAGCTAAAGATCTACTTTATCATAAATTTAATTCCGCACTTCGAACTGGTGGAACTTTATTTGTAGGAAGTACTGAACAAATCTTTAATCCGCAATCATATCATTTTACAATTGAAGATACTTTTTTTTATAAGAAATTATAAGTGGTATTAAGATAAATACGTAAAAAATTCAATTGTATATGACTTTTGATCATATGTCATTTTCGCAAAGATTCAAAATTTTATAGTTTATCTCTTTTGTAAGTTATGTTATAGTGGTACATAAATCCTTTAAAGTGCTAAAAGGAGGAACATTATGAGGTATTTAACATCGGGTGAATCACATGGCCCGCAGCTCACAACAATTATTGAAGGCTTGCCAGCAGGTATGCCACTCGTAGCTGAAGATATTAATTACGAACTTGCCCGAAGACAAAAAGGTCACGGCCGGGGAAGAAGAATGCAAATTGAAACAGACCGTGCCAATATTGTTAGTGGTGTCCGTCATGGATATACTCTTGGTTCTCCGCTAACGATTGCCGTGGAGAATAACGATTGGAAACACTGGACGAAGATTATGGGAATAGCTCCATTAGAGGAAGGACAAGCAGATGAAATTAAAAGAAAAGTAACCCGTCCGAGACCAGGGCATGCAGATTTAGTTGGAGGTATGAAATATGGTCATCGTGACATGCGAAATGTCTTGGAAAGATCCTCGGCGAGAGAAACTACTGTAAGAGTTGCTGCCGGAGCGGTGGCTAAAAAGCTTTTAACATTATTAGGTATTGAAGTAGCTGGACATGTTTTAGAGATTGGTGGAATTCGTGCGAATCCCGCTGAATATACTTCTTTACAAGAATTAAAAGAAAAAACCGAGAAATCGCCGGTGCGCTGCTACGATGAGAAAGCTGAAGTTAAAATGATGGAAGCAATTGATCAAGCTAAAAAAGATGGGGATTCCATTGGCGGTATAGTGGAGGTTATCGTTGAAGGAGTACCTTCAGGAATCGGTAGTTATGTTCATTATGATCGTAAACTTGATGCGAAAATTGCAAGTGCCATCGTCAGTATTAATGCATTCAAAGGTGTAGAATTCGGCCTGGGATTTGAAATGGCAAGAAAGCCGGGCAGCCAAGTACATGATGAGATTATATGGAATAAAGAAACAGGCTATGAAAGAAAAACAAACCGTTTAGGCGGGTTTGAAGGTGGCATGACAACCGGAATGCCTATAGTTGTCCGGGGGGTTATGAAACCAATTCCTACTTTATATAAACCTTTGCAAAGTGTGGATATTGATTCGAAGGAATCGTTTACTGCAAGTATCGAACGATCTGATAGCTGTGCAGTTCCAGCCGCAAGCGTTGTAGCGGAAGCAGTCGTTGCTTGGGAAGTAGCAGATGCAATAGTTAACCAATACTATAGTGATCGTTTTAGTACATTAAAAGAATTGATTGAGCAAGAAAAGATTAATGGCAGGTCATTTTAAAATGGAAAAAGTAGACATTTGTACAGCATCAAAAAACTATTCGGTTTATATTGGTCCTGATATAATACATCTTTTATCCAATAGTCTAGCAGAATATACTAAAGTCATGATAATTACGGATGAAACAGTCAGTGAGTTGCATATTGGGAAAATTATCGAACAATTTCCCGAGCTGATAGTTTATACCACTCCTAGTGGCGAGAAAGCAAAAACATTTCAAATATATGAAGACTGCCTATCCTTTGCATTAAAACATGGCCTGGATCGAAAATCTGTTATTCTTGCTTTCGGTGGAGGGGCAGTTGGAGATCTTGCGGGATTTGTAGCAGCTACTTATATGCGTGGGATACCGTTTATTCAGATTCCAACGACCATTTTAGCTCATGATAGTGCGGTCGGCGGAAAAGTGGCAATCAATCATTCACTCGGTAAAAACATGGTTGGAGCATTTTATCAGCCTGAGATGGTAATATACGATACGAATTTTTTACATAGTCTACCGGAAAGACAAGTTAGAAGTGGCTTTGCTGAAGTGATAAAGCATGGTTTAATCGCGGATCCAATTTTTTTGCAAGAATTAATGGAGAATTTATCATCTTTAAATCATTTAAATAATATTCAGCTATCAAATTATTTAAAAAAGGGAATTGAAATCAAATCCGCATTTGTAAGCAAAGATGAAAAAGAAACAGGAATTAGAGCATATCTGAACTTTGGACATACATTGGGACATGCAATAGAAGCAAAAGCAGATTTTGGTAAGCTTACGCATGGAGAATCAGTCATGTGTGGAATGGTATATGCTTTAATATTGAGCAATAATATCTTAGGATTAACATTTGATATCCAGTCTTTTATTCAGTGGATAGAAAAATTGGGATATAAATGGAGAATTCCTTCATACATGGAATTTGACACATTATATGAATTAATGAAGAGAGATAAAAAGTCTACATCAGGAAAGCCGGCATTTGTCCTACTGAAGGAAATCGGTAAACCAATGATGATGGAAGTTGAAAAAAGCCTTTTGGAGGATACCTTTTACAAATTATCCGAGTAACAAGAGGGGGAGTAGTATGATTCGCGGGGTTAGAGGAGCAACGACTGTTTCCGAAAATAAGGAAAAGGAAATAATTGATGCCACGGAAACATTAGTGCAAGAAATGATAGAACAAAATGATTTGGAAGCAACAAATGTTGCTTCTGTTTTCATATCAGTAACAGATGATATTGATGCTACTTTTCCAGCAAAAGCATTACGAAGATTCCCATCTTGGACATATGTACCGGTAATGTGTATGAAGGAAATCAATGTAGATGGGGGCTTACCACGCTGCATTCGTATCATGATGCATATTAACACCGAAAAGAAACAACATGAGATTAACCATGTATATTTAAAAAACACACAGATTCTACGGCCAGATCTTTCAAAAAAATAGGTAGGTGGACATAATGAAATGGAAAAATCAAATCGTTAATTTACATGCTTATCAGCCAGGTAAATCCATTGATGAAGTGAAAAAGATGTACAATCTTAAAGAAATATTTAAATTGGCTTCTAATGAAAATCCGTATGGATTTTCTAACAAAGTAAAAAAAATTCTGGACGAAGATTCATCATCAACGTTTTCTTACTATCCTGATGGATATGCTACTAATTTGCGTGAAGAAGCGGCTAAATTCCTTGGTGTTAGACCCACCCAGCTAATCTTCTCGAATGGTACAGATGAATTATTGCAAATTATTTCAAAGGCTCTACTTGAGCCGGGAAAAAATACAGTTATGGCATACCCTACTTTTTCTCAATATAAACATAATGCAATATTGGAAGGTGCCGAAGTACGAGAAATTCCATTAATAGATGGTAATCATGATCTTGATAACATGTTAAAGGCATTGGACGATCAAACAGCTATTGTTTGGCTATGCAGTCCCAATAATCCAACAGGTACATATATCACCAATGATAAATTGATGAAATTTCTCCAACAAGTACCAAAGGATATATTAGTTGTCCTCGATGAAGCGTATTATGAATATGTTGATGCAGATGATTATTATGATGCTTTATCCCTTCTTGACAATTATCAGAATTTAATCGTTACGAGAACATTTTCAAAAATCTATGGTCTTGCAAGCTTTCGAGTGGGTTATGGAATAGCATCGGAAGAAATTATCAGCACGTTAGAACCCGTTCGCCAACCATTCAATACGAATGTTCTGGCCCAAAAGGTCGCGATGGAGGCATTAAAAGATCAAGAGTTTGTTGCAAAATGCGCTACATTGAATAAAAAAGAAATGGAACGATTTTATGCCTTTTGCAAAAAAAATAATTTACACTACTATCCATCTCAAGGGAATTTTATTTTAATTGATTTTCAGTGCGATAGCGACGAAGTTTTTACATTTTTACTATCAACGGGTTACATCGTCCGGTCAGGGAAGCAATTAGGATTTCCTACATCAATTCGTGTAACAATCGGTACGAGTGAACAAAATAGCGGTGTAATGACCTCGATGGAGGCATTTCTAGAAAAACAGGCATTAAAAGCTAAAAATATTTAATATAAACATCCAGGGGGAGACGTTTTGCAAGGAAATATATTTATTATAGGTTTAGGACTAATTGGAGGATCTATTGCCTTATCAATTAAAAAATCGTATCCCGATGTGAAAATTATCGGGTATGATGTTGATCCTAACATAACACACCAAGCGAAAATCCTTAAAGTTATTGATCACGAAGAAAACAGTTTACAACATGGTGCGGAAAATGCTGATTTTATTATCATATCTATTCCTGTTGTAGAAACAGAAAAAATGATTGAACGAATCTCGCATTTTCAATTAAAAGAAAATGTGATTGTAACCGATACAGCTAGTACAAAAAAATCAATAATAAATAAAGCAGCTATCCTAACAGAAAAAGGGATTTGCTTCATTGGCGGTCATCCGATGGCTGGTTCCCATAAAAGTGGCGTCACAGCTGCAAGAGAGCATTTATTTGAAAATGCATTTTACATTCTATCCTCTGTTTCAAAAATATCGAATGAAAGAATAAACGATTTAAAACAATTACTTAATGGTACAAATGCGAAGTTTTTGGAATTGTCAGCAGATGAACATGATAAAATGACAGGAATTTTAAGTCACTTTCCACATATCATTGCTGCCTCACTCGTAGGTCAGGCGCGTTCATATCAAGCTGAATATCCTTTGCTATCAAGGCTTGCGGCAGGTGGATTTCGAGACATTACGAGAATTGCCTCGTCCAATCCAAGTATGTGGGCGGATATTACAATTAGAAATAAACAGGTGTTATTAAGTTTATTAACTGAGTGGAATCAAGATATGGAAAATATTCGCAGTATTATAGAACAAGATGATTATGAAAAGATTTTTCAGTTTTTTGTTCAGGCGAAAACCTATCGGGACGAATTACCTGTCCATACGAAAGGTGTTTTACATTCATTTTATGATTTGTATGTTGATGTACCTGACTATCCGGGTATAATTTCTGAAATAACAGGCTATTTAGCAGAAGAAAGAATTAGTATTACAAATATTAGGATCTTAGAAATGCGTGAAGATATTTATGGTGTCCTGAGAATCAGTTTTCAAAATGCAGAAGATCGCGAAAATGCAAAAAAATGTTTGGAAAATCGAACTTCGTATGAATTATTTATACAATAGGCTTAAAATGAATGAAATAAGGGTGATGAATATAAAATGAATATAGTTGAGCTTCATCCAGCAAATATAGGATTAAAAGGAGCAATCAAAGTTCCGGGAGATAAATCAATCTCACATCGTGCCATTATGTTTGGTGCGATTGCAAATGGGATCACAATAGTTAGAAACTTTTTACAAGGTGCAGACTGTCGAAGTACAATCGAATGCTTTCGGAAATTAGGTGTGAAAATAGAAGAGTCAATCGATGAGATTAAAATATATGGAAACGGATTTGATGGCTTAAAAGAGCCTGTCGACATATTGGATGTTGGAAATTCAGGAACTACGACACGTCTTATTCTTGGCTTATTAGCGGGAAGGCCATTCCACACAGTTATAATTGGTGATGAATCAATTGCCAAAAGACCTATGCATAGAGTAACACTTCCCCTTCAAGAAATGGGGGCAATTATTCAAGGGAGAAATCATGGTAATTATACTCCTTTATCGATTGTTGGGGGTCAATTAAATCCGATAAAATACGAGATGCCTGTAGCTAGCGCTCAAGTAAAATCAGCCCTGTTGTTGGCTGCATTACAAATTGATGGTGAAACGACCATAATAGAACCAGTTTCGACGCGTGATCACACAGAGAGAATGATTAAACAATTCGGCGGTAAAATTAACATCGAACAACATGTGATTAAAATTACAGGGAAACAAAAGCTCCATGGCGCGAAAATAAATGTTCCTGGAGATATTTCTTCCGCAGCGTTTTTTATGGTTGCAGCAGCATTAATCGAGAATAGTAACGTAGTTCTGGAAAATGTAGGTCTAAACCCAACAAGAATTGGTGTCATTGAAGTCCTTAAAGAAATGGGTGCAGATATTCATATCCATGAAAATAATGACCAAACGGAACCGGTAGGAGATATCACAGTTAAAACTTCACAGTTAAAAGGGATAGAGATTGGCGGGGACTTAATCCCGCGCTTAATAGATGAATTGCCAATTATTGCTCTTCTTGCGACACAGGCAGAAGGAACAACCATCATTAAAAATGCTGAAGAATTAAAAGTGAAAGAAACGAATCGTATCGATACGGTTGTAAAAGAGTTGAAAACTTTGGGTGCAGATATCGAAGCGACAAACGATGGAATGATAATTAAGGGCAAAGTCCAGCTACATGGGGGACATGTTCATAGCCATGGTGACCATCGAATAGGAATGATGCTGAGTATTGCCTCATTAATTTCAAAAGATGCCGTCCACCTTGAAGGTACAGACGCTATAAACGTTTCCTATCCAACATTTTTTGAAGATTTAAATCAACTACTAACAAATAAGTAATTACAGATATTTCAATGTCATTTTCCCCTTCTTTGGTGCATAGCTTGTCTATATACCGTTTCGATGGAGGGGAAAATATGTATATTATTGATAGGGCAAATGTTTATTCTGAAGAAGAAGAATGTATAAAGACCAACTCCTTCTATATTAAAAACAATGCAATACATTCAATTAAACCTGCTATCTTTAAAACACCAATCTTGAAAATGGATGTTTCATCTTTTATTATGACTCCAACTCATGTTATGTTTGATTCTCATCTCCCCAGTGAAAACTTTCAGTTGTTAAAACAATACTCCAAAAAAAATTATCTATTAAAGGGATGCCATACAATTATTACTCCCTTTTCCATTCACTACGAATATCAATTTGATCAAGAACTTCACAAAAAAAGGATATCACTACTAAATAGTCCTGTTGATTACGTTTTAGCATTACGGCTTCCGATAAAAACTCTATCACAAAGTTTAATACGAAAATGTAAAAAGGAAAAAATAGCAATAATCTTAGTAGAAATGGAAGATGAATCATCAATCTCTAAAATTCCATGGGGGTGGATTCGGGAAGCGATGTTTCCATATAACCCAATTTTAATTCCAGCGGTCTTGTCCAATAAAGAGGCAAAGCGGAAAGCAATTATAAAAGTTTGGAATGAAGTATTAAATGATGAAAAAATCCCTAGATTAGTTGATGAAATTCAAGAAAAAACGCCAATAACTGTGAAAAATTTGAAGAAATTTGGTCTATATCCGAAAAGAGGAGATTTGCATATTGGTGGAGAAATAAACTATAATCTATATTTTAAAAACAAGATAGTTGCTGAACAAAAGGGGATTCATTATGATAATGATAGATTAGCCATAATGGTACACAAGGGTCGTGTCATTACATCCGAAAATGTAGTAGTATTCCGGCCAGGATGTGGGGAAGAAATAATTATAAATAGAACTTCTCTTTTTGTATAAATATTTTATTGGCTTTAGAAAGGGATCAGCATTTTTATGAATAAAATTCAGCAAATCATACATTTTTTAGAACAAGGTGAACTAGAAAAAGCAAAGGATAGTATTTCTAAGGTAAAAACATCTGGGAATCACGAAGACATATACTTACTTGCAGAAGAATTATTACAATTAGGCTTCTTAATTGAGGCAAAAGATTTATTTGCGTATCTACTGTCATTATATCCCGATGAAGGAGAACTGAAAGTAACATTGGCAGAAATATTAATTGAAATGGATAATGAAGAAGAAGCAATCTCCTATTTAGATTCAGTCAATGAGGCAGATCCTGACTTCCCAAGATCATTATTAATTTTAGCCGATTTGTATCAAATGCAAGGTTTAGCAGAGGTAAGTGAATATAAATTATTGCAAGCTAAAGAAATTTTGCCTGATGAACCTATTGTTGATTTTGCTTTAGGTGAATTATATGCTTCAATTGGGAGAGATATCGAAGCAATTAACTATTATGAAGAATTAATTGTTTCCGGAAATGAAACAATTGCTGGAGTTAATATACACAGTCGTGTTGGTGAGGCACTAAGCTCAGCAGGAAAATTTGAAGAAGCACTCCCATATTTTGAAAAAAGTTTAGCAGCAAATAATGAAATAAATACATTATTTGCTTATGCATTAACGGCATATCAGGCAGGTTTTTACAAGAAGGGAATCGAATTATTTAATCAGTTGAAGACGATTGATCCTGAATACCACTCACTTTACTTATATTTAGCAAAATGCTATGAAAGTGAAGAAGAACTTCAAAACTCCTTGAGAGTAGTCAAAGAAGGAATAGCTGTTGATGAGTATAATAAAGAGCTATTTCAATTTGGAGGAAAGCTTGCTTTGAAAATGGGTAACGAAGAACTGGCTGAAACTTATTTTCGCAATGCGTTAGCATTAGACCCAGGGTATATTGACGCAGCATTAACTTTAAACAAGTTATTTTTACATCAAAATAGATATGAGGACGTATTAGACCTTATTTCACAAATGGAAAAAGAGGGTGACATGGACCCACAATTACATTGGGATGCTGCGGTATCATCTCAAAAACTTGAGAAATTTCGAGATGCATTAAACCACTATCAGCAAGCATATAATGATTTAAAAAATAATCTAGAATTTTTAGCGGATTTTGGATACTTTATGATTGAAGATGGAAAACGATCGGAAGCTTTAACTATTTTTCGATCTCTCGTACATGAAGATCCATTAAATGAAGAATGGACTTCACTTTTGGAACGACTAGAAGAAAACTAAAAGCATATTTCATTATGCAGAGGAGGGATTTTCATTGGCTGCCACCCCTGTATCTGTCAACGAGAAGAAGGATTTTATACGATGGTTTTTAAATCATTATCAACTAAAGAGAAGAGAATCAGTTTGGATTTTGAACTATCTAATGAGCCATGACCAATTGATGGAGAAAGTTCATTTTGTTGACGAAGCTCAGTTTTGTCCCCGTGGATTAATCATGTCAACCCATTGTGTGGAAAATGTTCCGTTCCGTTTTTATAAGGAAAACATCATGACAACAGATGCAGAAAAATCATTCCATGATATTCGCTTAAATAGGGATGAGGATATTTATATCCAACTTAACTTTAAAGCTGCAAATCTTTCTTATCAATATGCAGCAGTACTAGAAGAAAACCCATTTATGCCAAACTTATTACACATAAATGATGAGGATCGAGTCATTGCTGAAAAGTTTTTACAACAAAGTATTGTAAGTTTCCAGAAAGAAAAATTATTAAGCAAGATTGATGAAGCATTAGATAATCATGATTTGATCACCTTCCGAAAATTAACAGAGCAGTTAAAACAACTTTAGCAGTCAATTTCTTTCCCCTCTTGCATAAGCAAGAGGATTTTTTGTATGTCATTATACTTTATTAAAATAATTGTGATACATAATGACTTTCTTTATAATAATAGTGCATAGTTAAGATAAAATGCTGTAAGTTTTTTGCATGTTTTGGAAAAGAAAACGAAATAATAGATTTAGGAGTGTTTATATGCTTTGGAATAGTAAAGATGTAGAAGTATATTTAAAAGAACAAGAATTTATTGATACAGCGGTTGTACCACTATTGCCCATTTCATTTGGTCCAGAAATGAAACAAGCAGCATCCCAAGGAGAATTTATTGATTTATTATCCATGCATCTTGAGAGACAATTTAAAGGTAGAATGCTTCTTTTTCCCGCATTTACTTATTTATCAACGTTGGAAAAAGAACAACAAATGAACATGCTTCAAAATTGGGAGGTGAAATTAAAAGAAACTGGATTTAAACACATCTTTTATTTAACTTCTGATAGTTCATGGACCAATCAGGATAAAGTTAAAAATATCATATGGTTACCGTCGGTCCCACTTGAACATATGGATGAACAATATAAACATTCAATAATGGAAGACCAAGTTAAGCAATTAATTAATATTATTGTTCAAAAATGGCAAACTATAAAATAATTCGATTATTCGTCACATTGTTGACATGTTTTTGAATGACTATCATATTGACCTTGATAGGAGATTGATATATCATGGTTATGTCCTAGTTTGTATTTGTGCGATTATAATTTTTTTGTCCATTGGACTTACCTTACTGTTAGAGGGGGGAAAAGGATGAGCAAGAATCCTGTAACAAGACGTCAATTTCTTAGCTACACACTTACGGGTGTAGGTGGATTTATGGCAGCTGGAATTTTAATGCCGATGGTTCGTTTTGCCGTGGATCCTGTATTACAGCATAGAGGTGCTGGGGAGTTTCATGCAACGAGCAAAAAAGTAGCTGACTTGACAAATGAGCCTACGCGTGTCGAATTTAAATATGAACAAGTCGATGCATGGTACAAGTCAGACGTTACTCAAACCGCTTGGGTGTACAAAGATGCAAAGGGAGAAATTGTAGCACTTTCACCTGTTTGTAAACACTTAGGTTGTAACGTTACTTGGGGAGAAAACAAACAACACCCAAATCAATTCTATTGTCCTTGTCATGGTGGACGCTACGAACTTAATGGCAAAAACGTACCTGGTACACCACCATCGAAGCCATTGGATGCATATCCAACAAAAGTTAAAGATGGTTTCTTGTATTTAGGTAAACCGAAAGAAAATCCATTTGTGAAGTAAAGGAGGCGTAATCATTGCTTAATAAAATCTATGATTGGGTTGATGAGCGCTTAGATATTACGCCTTTATGGCGAGATATCGCTGATCATGAAGTACCAGAACACGTAAATCCTGCACATCATTTTTCTGCGTTTGTTTACTGTTTTGGTGGTTTAACCTTTTTCATTACGGTTATCCAAATCTTATCTGGTATGTTTTTAACAATGTACTATGTACCAGATATCAAAAATGCTTGGGAATCTGTTTACTATCTTCAAAACGAAGTCGCATTCGGACAGATTGTACGCGGTATGCACCATTGGGGAGCAAGTTTAGTAATTGTTATGATTTTCTTACATACACTACGTGTTTTCTTCCAAGGAGCATATAAAAAACCACGTGAATTAAACTGGATTGTTGGAGTACTTATTTTATTTGTTATGCTTGGACTTGGTTTAACAGGTTATTTATTACCTTGGGATATGAAAGCATTATTTGCAACAAAAGTTACATTGCAAATAGCAGACTCGGTACCATTAATTGGACCGTATGCGAAAGAATTGCTTTCGGGTCATCCTGATATTGTTGGTGCCCAAACATTGACTCGTTTCTTTGCGATTCACGTATTCTTCTTACCAGCAGTATTGTTAGGATTAATGGCAGCCCATTTCTTAATGATTCGTAAACAAGGTATTTCGGGTCCACTATAGAATTTAATTGGAACACTATTTGTTTAATGACTTTTTATGAAGAAGGAGGGGGACTTAATGCATCGAGGTAAAGGGATGAAGTTTGTTGGGGATTCACGTATCCTAGACCCTTCTGTACGAAAGCCGATGGGCCCTAAGGATTATTCAGAATATCCCGGAAAAACTGAAGCATTTTGGCCGAACTTTCTATTGAAAGAATGGATGGTTGGTGCAGTATTTTTAGTCGGTTTTTTATGTTTAACTGCAGCGCATCCAGCACCACTTGAGCGTATAGCTGATCCAGCAGATGCAGGGTATATTCCAATGCCTGACTGGTATTTCTTATTCCTATACCAAATGTTGAAATATTCTTATGCATCAGGGCCATATAATATCATTGGATTAATTATTCCTGGTATTGCATTTGTTGGTTTGCTTTTAGCACCTTTCATTGATCGTGGACCACAAAGACGTCCGTTAAAACGTCCATTTGCTACAGGATTTATGTTATTATCAATCGCAGCTGTCTTCTATTTAACTTGGGAAGCAGCAGCACATCATGATTGGAAAAAAGCAGCTGAGCAAGGTAAAATCGTTGCAAAAGTTGATATTGACAAAGAAGATCCAGGATATAAAGTGTTTTCAAAACAATCTTGTATCCAATGTCATGGTGAAAATCTTACAGGTGGACCAGCTGCACCAAGCTTAATTGGTACTGGTCTAAGTGCTAAAGAAGTTGCAGACATTGCACAGCATGGTACAAAAAGCAAGAAAATGCCTGCGAACCAATTTAAAGGTTCTCCTGATGAATTGAAAAAATTATCTGAGTTTGTCGCAGGGCTAAAAAAATAAACGTATAGTAGAAAAGCTGGCAAACATGCCAGCTTTTCTTTCAATATAAATTTATTGAAAAATAAAAAAATAGAAAGAGAGGGGAGCAAATGAGATTTCTCTTTCCGATCTTAGCCAACCGAATGGTTGTCTTGTTATTGTTTATCGTAAATTTATTAGGAACAATTTATGGATACATATGGTACAAACCACAATTCGATGTGACGCCAACTAAATTTCTTCCTTTTGTACCTGACAGCCCAACGGCAAGTTTGTTTTTCACAATTGTGTTATTTGCATTCTTAATCAAAAAAAATTGGCCGTTTATAGAAGCATTAGCAATTGTTACCTTATTCAAGTATGGGGTTTGGGCAGTTGTTATGAATATTTTAACACTGATTGTGACGGGATATTTACCTTGGCAAGGGTATATGTTGATCATTTCTCACGGTTCTATGGCAATAGAAGGCCTTTTATATTCCCCTTTTTATAGAATTAAATTAAAGCATATTGTTTTAGCTGCAATTTGGACCTTACATAATGATGTGATTGATTACGTATTTATGCAATTTCCCAAATATGGTGCATTAGATGTATATGCACGTGAAATAGGATACTTTACATTTTGGTTAAGTGTTCTCTCATTAGGACTTGCATATTATTTTTCTGCTCGAAAAAATAGTTTGAAATTGAATATTTGGAACAACTGATAAAAAGCGCATACATATTTTTGGTCTACACTTGTCCTACTCTTCATACACTTTATTAGTAGTTAGAGGAGGGACAAGAATGAAAGTTAAACTATTTATCCTTCTAGTGACGATGTCATTTTTTTTAGCAAATAACGTATTTGCCATTTCCACACCCGTTATTGAAAAAATGGACAGGTCTGCAGATGAAGCTTTGCAATTGACCAAATTTGGACAGTATGAAGGAGCGGAACATATTCTTGAGCAATTTTCAAATGATATAGTAGAAGCGACCAGTCTTAGTCAATATTTTACAATGGATGAAGTAAAGATTCTTTCAAACTCTCTTAAAAAAGCATTATTTGCTATCAATAATGCTAATCTCTCACCAGAAGAAAAAATAAATAGAGTCACAACATTTCGATTAGTTGTTGATGCGTTGAATTCTCGTTATCAACCATTGTGGACAGAATTACAAGATCCAATCATGACTGCATTTTCTCAAGTGAAAGAGGCAGCAAAGGAAAACAACTATGATATCTTTCGAAGCAAGTTAAACTCTTTTTTAGCTAAATACTCTCTCATTCAGCCGAGTTTAAAAATTGATTTGCCAGTTGATAAAATTCAAAAATTAGATGCGAAAATTACATTTATTGATAAATATAGTTCAAATTTATTGAACGATACGACTGGGATTGTCCAATTAACAAAATTAGAAGCTGATCTTCAAAATATGTTCGATAATATCGATAAGGACGAAACCGATCCATCGTTATGGTGGGTAATTATCACGACAGGAAGTATCATCATTCTAACTCTCTCTTATACAGGATGGAGAAAATATAGAGGTGAAAAGAAGACAAAACAGAAAGAGCATAATGATTGACCCGTGGAGACGAATCTAATAAAATAATACTAAGAAATATTATCTACGTGGAGGATGAAATGGAGTTCATTATTTACTACATCATTATTGCGCTCATTCCAATCTGGGCACAAATGAAAGTGAAAAGTACATTTAACAAATTTGCTAAAGTTCCAACTACGGCAGGTATGAACGGTGCGGAAGTAGCAAGAAGAATTTTAGATGAGAATGGTTTGTATAATGTCAAAGTAGTAGAACATAGTGGTTTTTTAAGCGATCATTATAATCCAATGACCAAAACTGTACATCTATCTTCGTCTAATTACCATGGACAGTCAGTTGCGGGGGCTGCGGTTGCCGCCCATGAGGTTGGTCATGCTATTCAAGATAAAGAAAGTTATGGACCTTTAAGATTTCGTCATTCACTAGTACCGGTTGCAAATATCGGTTCTAATGCATCGTGGATTTTTATCATCATTGGAATGATTTCACAATTACCCAATATGCTATTAATCGGAATTATCTTAATGGGACTAGGCGTTCTTTTCCAAATTGTAACATTACCGGTTGAATTCAATGCCTCATCTAGAGCGTTGGATCAAGTTGTTAATCTCGGTATTATTAATAACAGTGAAGAACGAAGTGCACGGAAGGTTTTAAATGCCGCTGCGTTAACTTATGTTGCAGCAGCTGCTGTTGCGGTGATAGAAATAATCCGTATGATTCTTATTTTTACGAATATTTCAAGAGACGAGTAAAAAAGGAAGGGTAAAAGCCCTTCCTTTTTTTAGTAGGTAAGTAAGTATAAATTTTTGGGATTAATGTTTCTAAAAAGTATCAGCCTTGTTTAGCTCCAACACATGCGTATTTTCTAAAGTGTACTATTATATTTCAATTGGTTTTTTATTTTCATCGAGCGTAAACCCTTCCCCAAGCACATCATGGACGATTGTAACAGATACAAATGCATGTGGATCAATGGAATTAATCAGGCCCTTTAAACGGACTATTTCATTTTTTCCAACAACACAGTAGAGGACATCTTTATCTTCTTTTGTATATGATCCATGTCCTTTTAATACGGTCACACCCCTGTCCATATTTTTCATAATCAGATTGGCGATTTCATCATGCTTCGGTGAAATGATCAATGCTCCTCTTGCTGAATAAGCTCCTTCTTGCATAAAGTCAATAACTCGTGCACCGACAAAAACGGCAACCAATGTGTACATAGCTTCTCGATAATCTAAATACGTAATGAGTGATAATGTAATGACACATGCATCAAAGATAAACATTGTTCGTCCCATTGCAAGTCCTTTATATTTAAAGACGAGACGGGCAATAATATCAACACCGCCAGTTGTTCCTCCGTATCGAAAGATAATTCCCAAACCAATACCAATGAAAATACCTGCAAACAGTGCAGCAAGAAACATATCATGTTCAAGTGGAATAGTGAAATGTTTCCTTTGGAAAACCCATAAAAATAACGAAGTGGCAACAGTACCTATAATCGTATAAATAAATGCTTTTCTTCCAAGTAGCTTCCATCCAATGAAAAAAAGAGGGATATTTAATATTAAATTGGAATAGGAAGGATCTATATTAAAAAGGGAATAGAGCAGTAATGTGATTCCCGTAAAGCCACCCTCAGCCAAATGATTTTGCATATTAAAGTGTACGATTCCAAATGCAAAAATTGCAGAACCTAATAGAATAAACAATATGTTTTTTGTTTTTATACCTATTCGCATATCTGCATCCTCCTGTTCGTTTGTGTATAGAATATCCAATTGATGAACTTTAAGTCGACATAAGAAAATTAATCCAATATTGCACAACGGTCTAATTATATAAAACAGATGAAAAACTAGCAATGGTTGCTTTATTATTTAATTAAAGAGATTGTTAAAATTCATTGTTGATGATTGGAACATCTAAAGCGGAAAATAATTGCGGAACAAAAATATTTGTAAATATATGCAGATTTAGCTAACATGAAATTACAAGTGAGGTGTTGTAAAATGAACGATAAATCAATCAAAGTAATGCAGCAGGAAGTAGATCAATATATTAGCCAATTTAAGGAGGGTTATTTTAGCCCACTTGCGATGGTTGCTCGTTTAACAGAGGAACTTGGAGAATTGGCACGAGAAGTTAATCACTATTATGGGGAAAAACCAAAGAAAGAATCGGAAGAAGAAAAAACTATAGAGGAAGAATTAGGCGATTTGCAATTTGTTATTATGTGCCTTGCAAATTCATTGAATATTGATTTAGAAGTGGCGCATGATCGCGTTATGCATAAATTCAATACCCGTGATAAAGATCGTTGGACAAAAAAATAAAAGTCAAAAAGTGAGGAGAACATTAATGAGCAAGATTCGTGTCATCATCGCTGGCCCGCGAGGAAAAATGGGCAAGTCAGCTGTAAATATGGTTCATCTAAATGAACAGTTTGAATTAGTAAGTGTTTTGGATCATAAGCATGATGGAAAAATGCTAAATGATATAGATGGTTTTGAAAAATATACAGATATTCCCGTTTTTACTAACATAGAAGAATGTCTCCAAAAGTCAAAGGCAGACGTTTTAGTTGATTTAACTACGCCTGAATTCGGTTACTTACATACAAAAACTTCCCTTCAATACGGAGTAAGACCAGTTGTGGGGACTACTGGATTTACAAAAACACAGCTTGATGAGATTAAACAGTTGGCCGAAGAGAAAGAAATAGGCTGTATCATTGCTCCCAATTTTGCAATTGGAGCTGTACTAATGATGAAGTTTTCTCAAATGGCAGCAAAATACTTTCATAATATAGAGATTATCGAACTTCATCATGATCAAAAATTAGATGCTCCTTCAGGTACTGCTGTAAAAACTGCGGAAATGATATCTGCAGTAAGAAAGAAAAAAGAACAAGGCCATCCAAATGAAAAAGAAACAATTAGTGGCGCTAGAGGAGCAAATATAGATGGCATGCATGTACATAGTGTTCGCTTACCTGGTCTGATTGCACACCAACAAGTAATGTTCGGGTCCGAAGGCGAATTGCTAACAATTCGACATGATTCATACAATCGTGATTCATTTATGTCAGGTGTAAAATTATCAATTGAAACTGTAATAAATGTAAGTACTTTAATTTATGGTTTAGAAAATATTATCGAATAATCATTTAAGGGGATGGTTATATGGAAATAGCATTAATCGCACATGATAAGAAAAAAGATGATATGCTACGTTTTATTACAGCTTATAAAAAAATTTTTGCAAAACATCGACTGTATGCAACAGGTACAACTGGAAAAAGAATAATAGAAGAAACAAAATTATCCGTTCATCGTTTTCAGTCAGGTCCATTTGGTGGAGATCAGGAAATCGGTGCATTAATCGCAAAAAATAAACTAGATATGGTGATCTTTTTTCGGGATCCATTAACTGCGCAGCCACATGAACCAGATGTTTCTGCATTAATGAGGTTATGTGATGTTTATTCGGTTCCGCTTGCTACAAATATGGGGACAGCCGAAGTACTTATACGCGGCTTAGAAAAAGGGGACTTAGATTGGCGAAGTATTACTAGAGGTGAAACTAAAAATGAATGAAAAAATAGATATTCTTGCGTTTGGTGCCCATGCAGATGATGTTGAGATTGGAATGGGAGCTTCTATCGCAAAATGGTCTTCAGAAGGCAAATCAGTCGTCATATGTGACTTAACTGAAGCTGAATTATCTTCTAATGGAACAGTGGCAAATAGAAAAAAAGAGGCCATCGATGCAGCAAACCTTTTAGGAGTAAAAGAAAGGGTTTCTCTTACAATCCCAGACCGTGGGCTTTACATAAATAACGATCATATACAAAAGGTTGTAGAAATTATTCGAACATACAAACCATCTATAATTTTTGCTCCCTATTTTGAAGATAGGCATCCGGATCATGGGAATTGTGCGTATTTAGTGAAAGAAGCCGTATTTTCAGCGGGAATTCGGAAATTTACAACAGGCTTATTAGAGGCACATAAGGCAAAAAATTTATACTATTATATGATTAATGGATTTCATAAACCTGATTTTGTCATAGATATCACTTCTTTTATGGAACATAAAGTTGCAAGTTTGAATGCCTATCAAAGCCAATTTGTACAAATGGACAATGGAGTGAAAACCCCGTTAACCGAAGGATATATTGAAAGTGTGAAAGCAAGGGAAAGAATGTTCGGAAAAGAGGTTGGCGTAACTTATGGGGAAGGTTTTAAGGTTACTAAGCCTCTATTATTAAATATGGATGTGTTGGGTGAATGAAAAAAAAGTTAAAAATAGGTATAACTTGTTACCCTACTGTAGGAGGATCCGGTGTAATTGCCACCGAATTGGGTAAATTTCTTGCTGAAAGAGGTCATGAAATTCATTTCATCACATCAAGCATACCGTTTCGATTAAATAAAATGTATCATAATATTTACTTTCATCAAGTGGAGGTAAATCAATATGCAGTCTTTCAATATCCTCCATATGATATCGCGTTAGCTAGTAAAATGGCAGAAGTCATAAAACGAGAAAAATTAGATATACTTCATGTACATTATGCGATGCCGCATGCGGTTTGTGCTATTTTAGGGAAACAAATGGCAGGTACAAATGTGAAACTTGTTACTACTCTCCACGGAACAGACATTACAGTATTAGGTTATGATCCGTCATTAACAGAAGCAATTCGATTTGGAATTGAACAATCAGATTATGTTACAGCGGTTTCAAAAGCATTAGTACATCAAACAAATGAATTAATCCAGCCAAATAAGTACATAGATACTGTTTATAATTTTATTGATGAAAGAATATATAAAAAAATAGATTCGATGTATTTAAAATCGGAATACGGTATTTCTTCTGATGAAAAAGTATTAATCCATGTCTCGAATTTTCGGAATGTAAAAAGGGTTCCAGATGTTGTTAAAATGTTCGCAAAAGTAAGAGAGCGTATTCCCGCGAAATTACTTCTTGTCGGAGATGGACCTGAAATGACGATTATTTGTAAACTTGTTCAGGAATTAAATTTGACTAACGATGTTTTATTGTTAGGGAAGCAAGATAACTTAGAGGAATTGTATTCGATCAGTGATTTAATGTTGTTGTTATCACAAAAAGAGAGCTTTGGGTTAGTTGCCTTAGAAGCTATGGCCTGTGGTGTTCCTTGTATCGGAACAAATATAGGGGGCATCCCTGAAGTAATTACAGATGAATATAATGGATTTATTTGTGAATTAGGCGATATTAATACAATGGCAGAACGAGCACTAACACTTTTAATGGATGAAAAACTTCATCAACAATTTTCTCGAAATGCACTTGAAAGTGTACGTGCAAGGTTTTTATCAAAAAATATTGTAAATCAATATGAAGAAATTTATTATCGTCTTCAATTAGAAAATGAAAAGGTGGAAATGGAATGAATGAACCATTCCTAAGTGCAAAACCAATTATTCAAAAATTGGAAGAACAGAGTTTTGAAGCATATTTTGTTGGAGGTTCAGTCCGAGATTATTTATTAAATCGTTCCATTGCCGATGTTGATATTGCAACATCAGCAACACCGGAGGAAGTGAAAAGTATTTTCCCGGTTACGGTTGATACAGGTATTGAACACGGAACAGTATTAGTCATTTATAATGGAAAAGGTTATGAAGTGACAACCTTCAGAACTGAGACTGAATATATCGATCATCGCCGTCCGGAAACAGTAAAATTTATCCGCTCTTTAACTGAAGATTTAAAACGACGTGATTTTACAATGAACGCGATCGCGATGAATATACACGGTGAAATAATTGACCCATTTCACGGTCGTCTTGCCCTACAAAACCGAATGATAGAGTGCGTCGGAAATGCAAATGAACGATTTCAAGAAGATGCGTTAAGAATGATGAGAGCAATTCGATTTGTAAGCCAATTAAACTTTTCATTAGAAAATGAAACGAAGATTGCAATTAAGGCAAATGCGCAGCTCTTACAACATATTGCAGTCGAACGGATTTTCCAAGAGTGTACAAAACTTTTCCAAGGCAAAAATAAAAATCAGGCAATCCAATTTTTATACGAATGTAATCTGTGGAACTATTTACCTGAATTAAAAAATCATCAAGACCTTCTTCCATGCTTTCAAAAATGGGAAATTAATCACTTATCAGAGAAGCAAGTATGGTTATTGTTGCTTTTTCTTTCAAAAACGAATAATCCAACAGGTTTTTTAAAATCATGGAGAATGCCGACAAAGAAAATAAGTTATTTATCAAAAGCGTTGTTTTTTTTACATAAAAGGTTGAAAGAGGAATGGACCATATATTCACACTATCAAGCAACGAAAGAAATTTCAATAGACGTAGAGTCGGTCTATCAAATGATCCAAAATCAATCAGGTGAAAATATCGAACAAAAGATTAGTGAAATATTTTTGTCAATGCCCATTCAAAAGCCTGAAGAAATGAAAGTGACAGGTGCTGATTTAATGTTATGGTTTGATCGCCCTGGAGGACCATGGATTAAGCGAGCACTAGAAATGATTGAAAAAGCCATATTGCAAAAAAAGGTTTCCAATGAAAAGGGAGCGATAAAGGGGTGGATCTTAACATGCAATCTCCAACAAGAAAAAGATTGCTAGAGGCATTTACAGAGGCAAATGGAGATTTTTTATCAGGACAAGCACTAGCGGATATTTTAGGTTGTTCAAGGACGGCGGTTTGGAAGCATATTGAAGAATTACGAAAAGAAGGCTTTGAATTAGAAGCTGTCCGGAAAAGAGGATACAGAATCGTTTCAACTGAAGATCGTGTAACAGAAAATGAAATAAGCCTTGGCCTTAGCACAAAGTTTATTGGGCATGAAATTCATTTTTTAGATTCAACCGACTCCACCCAAAAGGTAGCACATCAACTATCACAGGAGGGCTGTCCAGAAGGAACAATCGTCATAGCTGAGGAACAAAAAAATGGAAGAGGCAGGTTGACAAGGCATTGGCATTCTCCGAAATACACGGGTGTATGGATGAGTATTGTTTTAAGGCCCACCCTCCCTCCACAAAAGGCTCCTCAATTTACCCTAATCACGGCAATAGCTGTTGTGCAGGCAATAGAGGAGTTGACGAGTGTACTTCCAGAAATTAAATGGCCAAATGATATATTGATTAATGGGAAAAAAGTTACGGGAATTTTAACTGAATTACAAGCAGATGTTGATAAAATTGATTCCATTATTATAGGGATTGGTATTAACGTCAATCAACAGTTAACAGATT